>JANNEL010000597.1:0-21083 GCA_031378595.1 Alphaproteobacteria bacterium | reverse complement strand
CGGCCGCGAGCAACACAGAACCCTTGTTTTTGGCGCCGAAATTGATGGTCTGAAGGTACTTGATGCCCTCCTCGGCGATCGCGTCGCCGATCATCTGGTCGCCCTCGGCCTTGAGCTCTTCCATGTCGACATACATCGCATAGAACGACTTCGTGCGGTCCGTGATGATACCGGCCTTGAGCAACGTCTTGATCAGAACGCGGAAAATGTCCGTGCCTTCGCGCATACGCTCGCGGCGATGCTCGTCGGTAATCGCTTCCATCAGCGACTTGTGCGCCTCCTGCCAATCGATGCCGACGAGCGCGTAAACCGACTTCATCTGCTCCGGATTGATCAGGTTGAACAACAGCGTCTGGAAGCAGCTCGCCGCCCAATCTTCGACGATGTTCTGCTCTTCCGGCGACAGCTTCGGGATCGTGCGATCGGCCCAGATCTTGCCGAACTTGTGGTGAAACGCCTCGTCCGTCATCACGAGTTGGCAGAGCCGCACCAGCAAGGGGTCGCGCGAGCGCGTATAGAGCGTCGCAAACGCACCCATCGCCAAACCTTCGACCAGCATCTGCATGCCGACGATCTTCTTGTAAACCTCAGGCGCCAAAACGAGTTCGGTAAGCAGCGTTCCCAGTGTCGCCCCGACCGGAAGCGGCTTGCCCCAACGCGCTTGGATGTAGCGCGAGAAACCCGTTACGTGACGCGCCTCTTCGCGCGTCTGGTTCGCGGCGTATTCCTGCGCACCAGGATCGCGCAGAATGTGACAGAGCGAAGCCGACAGCGACAGCGCACCCTGCTCGCCATGCAAAATCGACGACAAAATCCAGCGCGCGGACTCGTTCGAAAACTTGATTTTTTGTTGACGCGTCAGCTGCTCGCCGAACTTCGTCTGAAAGATCGGAAAGAACTCGTCCGGCAGGATCTGCTCATTCTCGATGTCGAACGGCTCGGAGAAGTCGATGTATTTCTTGTCGAGCGGATCCCAGAAGTGGTCGTGGGTCGCCGAGATGATCTTGTCGAACGCGGTCGAGCGCGCGTTGTAGCGGTCGACCTCCATCATCGCGGGAAAGTCCTTCGGATCGAGCGCGTCGTACGCGTTGTCCTTCGTAATCTGCAGCGCGGTCATGGACGGAGCACTCCTCGAATTGATAGCCAAGGGGGCCATTAAACTTGAAAATGACGTGTACGTCAACTTTAAGCTGACGCCTTCGTCACCAATCGGTTAGCGCTTAGACCGTTAGAGTCACCTTAAGAGGGCGCCCGTTATCTTGCGCGCAACCATAGATAGAACGGCGGGGCATAGGGACTTTGGCAGTGCGGCGCTGGCTCCACACTGGGGCCGGGTAATCGATTCAAGCTCAACCTGCCAGGTTCGCGCAATCTCATGATTGTGTTAGAGCAATTCCAAAGGGAGAAGCTGCCCATCACGGGTGGCCAGCCAAATGCGGCACCGATGCGCTGGGGAGCGCGCGGAACCGCAGGCGCTCTCGCGGGGGGAAGGGACGCTACAGTGTGTGGTCGAATTGCGCCTGAATACGCCCTGACGCCGGCCATGACCCGGCCGATTCACGACAATCGAATTTCGAGCGAGCCTGCACAACGTGCGGGATCGAGCGTTCGCAATTGAGGCAAAGAAAACGTACGGCCCGCGGCACGTGCGAATGGGAGTAAACGAGTCCAATGATCCGGTTTCTTGAAACAATCTTCTTCCGCGGACGTGTGCTCGTCCTGGCGCTCATCGCGATCACGACGGTCGTGCTTGGGTATGAAGCGACGAAGTTGCGTATGGACGCGGGCTTCTACAAAGGCTTGCCGGTCGGCCACCCGTACATCGAAACGTTCCTGGAATATCAAGACCGCCTGTTCGGTGCGAACCGCGTCATCATTGTCGTCGAAAACACGAAAGGCGACATTTGGAACAAGCAGTTCCTGAACACGCTGAACGACGTCACCCAGGACGTCTTCTACCTGCCCGGCGTCGACCGCCGCACGGTGACGAGCCTCTGGACGCCGAACACGCGCATTCTGGAAATCACCGAGGACGGCATTTCTGCGCGCGACGTGATCCCAGGCAAGATCACGCCCGAAGAAATGGAAGGCGTCGCGATCAAGCAGCTGAAGAACGACGTCTTGAAGGGCAACCTGGTCGGCCGCCTTGTGTCGAACGATTTCACGGCCTCGCTCGTTGTCGCTGAACTTCTCGAGTACGACCCGGGAACGCAAAAGAAGCTCGACTACATCGACCTCGGCACGCAGCTCGAACAGAAGATCCGCCAAAAGTTCGAGAAGGGCGATCTGAAAATCCGCATCATCGGCTTTGCCAAGAGCATCTCCGACATCGCCAAAGGCGGCCTTGAGGCGACGCCATTCTTCTTCGGTGGCGCGTTCCTTCTCACGGTTTTCGCGGTCTACTTCTATTGTCGAAATTGGCCGCTCACCTGGCTGACCGTCGGATGCTCCCTGACAACTGTCGTATGGCAGTTCGGCTTGCTCACGGTTCTGGGTTACGGCCTCGACCCTCTGGCAATCTTGGTCCCGTTCTTGGTCTTCGCCATTGGCACCAGTCATGGCGTCCAACAGCTAAATATGATCACGTCGGAGCTGTCGTACGGGACGTCGCCCGAAGCGGCCGCCCGATCGAGCTTCCGCGGCCTGCTGATCCCGGGCTCCTTGTCGTTGATCACCGCAGTCGTAGGCTTCGCTGCACTCTACATCGTGCCGATCCCGCAAATTCAGGAACTCGCGGTCACCGCCTCGATCGGTACCGGCCTGAAGCTTATCTCGAACCTGATCATGCTGCCCGTGATCTCGTCGTACTTCACCTACGATGACGGCTATCGCGAGCGCATTTCGCGTGCGCGCGCATCGCGCTTGGGCTTCATGAAGCTGCTCGGCGTCTTCGGTACACCCGCCGTCGCGTTCCCGCTGACGTTCGTCTTCCTCGCACTGTTTGCAGGCGCGATCTGGGCCAGCAAAGACCGTCACGTCGGCGATCTGCACGCCGGTTCGCCCGAGCTGCGGCCCGACTCGCGCTACAACGTCGATGCGCAAACGATCTCGAAGAAATTCTCCGTCGGCCTCGACCTATTTACGATCGTCGTCGAAACGCCGCCGCAGGCATGCGTGAACTACGCATCGATGAATTATCTAAACGAGTTCAGCTGGTACATGCGCAACGTCGACGGCGTTCGCGAAGTCCAAAGCACGCCGTTCACCGCAAAACAAATCGCGGCCGGCTGGAACGAAGGTAACCTGAAGTGGAAGGCGTTGCCGCGCAACCAATACGCGCTAGTTCAGGCTGTTGGCCCAATTCCGTCTTCGTCCGGGTTGATTGACGTCGATTGCACGTTGCTGCCGTTGCAGGTCTTCTTGGTCGACGGCAAGGCGACGACGATCCATCACGTCGTGGACGCGGTCAAAGAATGGATGAAGGAACGCGGCTTCCCACCGATCCTCTCCGCCGGCCGCAACAACGGCGACCGCGTCATGCCGCCGGAATTCTTGGCTGACGGCAAGCCGCGTCGCGAACCGTCGAAGCCCACATCGAGCTGGACGCTTACCCGCGAGCAAGCCGCAGGCTTGGTCTACAGCTCGCCTGATCAACTCAAGGACCAGACGCAAGTCCTCAACGTAAAAGGCTATGAGCCTCCGCCAGACAAGATCGAATACCTGGGCCTCGTTGGCAAACCCGTCGCAGGTGCGGAGGGAACCATCGAAGTGAAGCCAGGGCCTGACGGCAAGGCGAAGGTCGATCTGGCCTCGCTGATCGCAAAGCCCGAGTTCAAGAACGCGACGCTGTTCGTGCTCGACGGCGTACCTGACTCCTTCACGATCCGCCTCGCCTCAGGCAACTCGGGCGTAACCGCGGCGGTGAACGAGACGATCGAGTTGTACGAACAGCCCTCGACGCTGATCGTCTACGCGATGGTGCTGTTCTTGACCTACATCACCTACTTCGACTGGCGCGCCGCCGTCGGATGTATGTTGCCGCTCTTGTTCTCGACGTTCTTCGGCTACTTCTTCATGCTGAAGCTCGACATCGGTCTGAAGGTCTCGACGCTGCCGGTGATCGTGCTCGTGGTCGGTGTCGGTGTCGACTACGCGTACTACATATACAACCGCCTGCAGTACCATCTGTCGCAAGGCAACAGCGTCACCGACTCTTACCGGGAAACGATCCTTGAGACCGGCAACGGTGTGTTCTTCACCGCCCTGAACTTCTCGCTCGGCGTTTCAACCTGGTCGTGGTCGCCGTTGAAGTTCCAGGCCGACATGGGCCTGCTGCTGACATTCATGTTCTTCACGAACATGCTCATGGCGCTAACGGCGCTGCCGGGCATCGCGGTCGTCATCGACACGCTAATCCCGCGCAAGAAGCTGCCCTATCCGGGTCCCGAACCGGGCGGCCACTGGCACTAACCATTGGACGAATGTCCAAGATCGAAGGGCCGGAACGCGAGTTCCGGCCCTTTGCCTTTCGGCCCGCACGTGTCAAATTTGGCTTGAGCCCAACGCCCGCAGGATGAGCCCCCATGTTCGACAAGATCGTCGCCTACCTTGAAAAGCGTATTGAGAACAACGCGATCAATCCCGACCCGTTCGAACGTGGACAGGTCGCCGTGGCCGCCCTGTTGATTGAAGCCTCGCGCCTCGACGGCCACTACGACCCGGTCGAGCAGGGAACGGTCGTCCGCCTTCTCAGAGATACGCTGAAGCTCCCGGCCGACGAAGCACGCACGCTCCTGTCGCTGGCCGAGATCAGGCAAGCGAACACCTACGACGACTGGATCTTCACGAATGCGGTCCGCAAGGGCTACTCGCTGGATGAGCGCAAGGAAATCGTCAAAAACCTGTGGGAGGTAGCCCTCATCGACGGCCAACTTGATCGCATGGAAAACCTCATGATCGATCGCGTGGCGACGGAGCTCGGCCTTACAGTCGCCGACACGGCCGCCGCCAAGACGGCCGCCCAAGCAAAGTCGTAAGGCGGCTCACAGGCCGACGAACGTTGCGAACTCGCCGAGCGGCGCGCGCTCGGTCTTGAGTGTGTTGATCGGGTGCGCCTCGTCCATGTGTCCGATTCCCATGCCGCAAAAGAGCATCAACTCCGGTGGTATCGAGAGGAACTCTGCGGCGGTCTTGTGCCAAATCGCCCAAGCCTCTTGCGGGCACGTGTGCAGTCCATGTTCGCGCGCGAGCAACATGATCGACTGCATGAACATGCCAAGATCCGCCCACTGCCCCTGCTGCATCTGCCGGTCGATCGCGAAAAAGTAAGCGGCCGGCGCCCCGAAGAACTCGAAGTTACGGGCGAAATTCAATAACCGCCCGAACTTGTCCTCGCGCGGCACGTTGATTGTCGCATACATGTCCTCGCCGCATTTGAAGCGCCGCGCCTTGTAAGGTTCCTTCAATTCCGGCGGATAGATTTGATACTCCGTCCCCTCGCCGCGCGGGCTCACCGCAATCTTCTCTTTGATGATCGCCTTGAAGCGAACCATCTCCGCGCCGCCCAGCACCCACACATGCCAAGGCTGAAGGTTTCCGCCCGACGGCGCGCGCTTTGCGGTCTCTAGAATTGCGCGCAGCAAATCGCCCGAAACCGGCTCGTCCAAGAACGCGCGCGTGGTGATCCGCGAATTGATCGCGTCGGAGACTTTCATGACAATCCTCGCAAACAGCGTGCGCGCAACACTAAGCGACGCACGCCACCAACGTCGAGCGTGCGCCGCCAACGCTACGGCTTCGTGGACTTAAACGTCCAGGTTAGCCACCGCCAGCGCGTTCTCCTGAATGAACTCGCGCCGTGGATCCACGACGTCGCCCATGAGCTTGGAGAAAATGTCATCGGCGGTATCGCCGTGATTGACGCGCACCTGTAGGAGCGAACGCGCGTTGTCGTCGAGCGTCGTCTCCCAAAGCTGCTCCGGATTCATCTCGCCAAGGCCCTTGTAGCGTTGCAGCGTGAGCCCCTTCTGACCCCACGCCAAAATGGCATCGACCAGTTCGCTCGGACCCCGCACCGGACGCGTGTCGTCCCCGCGCGTGATCGTCGCCGCCTGTCCATAGACCGCGTGCAGTTCCTTCGACCACTTGTCGAGGCGCCGCGCATCGGCCGAGGCGACGAGCACAGAGTCGAGCACGATCTCCTCGTCCACGCCGCGCACGCGCCGGCGCAACACGAGACCGTTGTGCCCGCCTTCGCCGGTCCAGCCCTGTTCCATCTCGTTCGCGACCATATCGAGGCGTGCCGCGACAACCTTGGCCGCTTCTGTCGCTCGCGCGGGATCGGACAGCGTGTCGGCGTTCAGCGCACCCACGATCGCCGCCTGCTCGACCGCGAATGCTGGATACTTTGAGGCGAGGTTCGAAACCGCCCCTTTAGCCGTGCGCGCGAATTCCGCCATGGCGCCGAGATCCGGGCCTGCCATCTGCTCGCCGTTCGCAAGCCGCAAGACGGCATCCCGCACGCCTTCGGCCATCACGAACACTTCAAACTCGCGTTGATCCTTCAGATAACGCTCAGACTTTCCGCGCGTCACTTTGTAAAGCGGCGGTTGGGCAATGTAGAGATACCCACGCTCGATCAACTCCGGCATCTGCCGGTAGAAGAACGTCAGCAACAGCGTGCGGATATGCGCGCCGTCGACGTCGGCGTCGGTCATGATGATGATCTTGTGATAACGCAGTTTGTCCGGCGCAAACTCCTCGCGCCCGATGCCCGCGCCAAGTGCCGTGATCAACGTCGCGATTTCACCCGACGACAACATCTTGTCGAAACGCGCACGCTCGACGTTCAAGATCTTGCCGCGCAACGGCAGCACCGCTTGGTTCAGCCGGTTACGCCCCTGTTTCGCGGACCCACCTGCCGAGTCGCCCTCGACGATGAAAATCTCGGCTTTCGCCGGATCGCGTTCCTGGCAATCGGCAAGCTTGCCCGGCAGGCCGCCGTCGAAGCCGCTTTTCTTGCGCGTAAGTTCACGCGCCTTGCGCGCGGCCTCGCGTGCAGCCGCCGCTTCGATCACCTTACCGACGACAGCCTTGGCCTCGTTCGGATGCTCCTCGAACCAGTTGCCGAGCTGCGTGTTCACCTCGCCCTCGACCACCGGCCGCACTTCCGACGAAACGAGCTTGTCCTTGGTCTGCGACGAGAACTTCGGGTCCGGCACCTTCACCGACAGCACGCAGGTCAGCCCCTCGCGGCAGTCGTCGCCAGTCAGCGCAACCTTTTCCTTCTTCGCCATGCCGCTCTCGTTCGCATAGCCGTTGACGACGCGCGTCAGCGCGCCGCGAAAGCCCGCCAAATGCGTGCCGCCGTCGCGCTGCGGGATGTTGTTCGTGAAGCACAGCATGTTCTCGTGATAGCTGTCGTTCCACCACATCGAGACTTCGACAGTGATCCCGTCCTTGTCGGTCTTGAAGGTAACCGGCTTCGAAATCAACGGCGTCTTCGTCCGGTCGAGATAGCGCACGAAGGCTTCGACGCCGCCGTCGTAATGCAGCGTAACTTCCTTCCGCTCCACGCCGCGCGCGTCCGCGAACTTGATCGTGACGCCCGAGTTCAAGAACGCGAGCTCGCGCAAGCGGTGCTCAAGCGTCGCGAAGTCGAACTCGGTCTTCGTGAACGTGCCAGTCGACGGCAGAAACGTTACTTCCGTCCCGCGCTTGTCCTTCGTTTCGCCGACAACCTTTAGCGGCGCCTCGGGATCGCCGTGGCGGAAGCGCACGAAATGCTCTTTACCGTCGCGCCAAATGCGCAAGTCCAGCCATTCCGACAACGCGTTCACGACCGACACGCCCACGCCGTGCAAACCGCCCGAAACCTTGTACGAGTTTTGGTCGAATTTCCCGCCCGCATGAAGCTGCGTCATGATCACTTCGGCCGCCGACACGCCCTCTTCCGCGTGAATGGCAGTCGGAATCCCGCGTCCGTTGTCATAGACCGTGCACGAACCGTCGGCGTTCAAGCACACGTTCACTTCCGTTGCATGACCGGCCAGGGCCTCGTCGATCGCGTTGTCGACGACCTCGTAGACCATGTGATGCAAGCCCGACCCGTCGTCGGTGTCGCCGATATACATGCCCGGCCGTTTGCGCACCGCATCCAGGCCCTTCAGGACCTTGATCGAATCTGCGCCGTAGTCGTCGACGTCCTTCTTGGCTTTTTCTTTTTGCTTTTCCGCGTCTTTCTTCTTCTTGTTTTCGCGTTCTTGCTCGTTGCCGTCGTCAATCGTCGTCATGTCGGAAACCCATCAATCATCTAATTCATCGGCCGGATTTGGCCATCGCCCACGCGTTTGAACTGCGCGCGAGCTTCAAGCGCCGCAAAGGCCGGCGCATCCGTACCTGTCATCCAGGCCTGAACATGCAGAGCGTCGATCTCGTCGAACAACGCCCGCCTGCGCCCCTCATCGAGGTGGGCTGCAATTTCATCGAGCAACAGCACCGGTGCCTCCGGCGCCCCCGGCGCGGGCAATCCCGCGCTCGCCAGCACCAAGCGGATCAACAGCGCCTTCTGCTCGCCCGTCGAGCATTCCTGCGCCGGCCGCCCCTTCTCGCGGTGCTTCACCACGAATTCCGTCAAGTGCGGTCCGGCGCTCGTGCGCCGCGCCTCGGCATCCGCGCCGCGCGACCCCGCCAGCATGCCGGCGAACTGATCTTCGACGTCGACCGCTGCATGCTGCTCCAGCAACATCTCGACCGTGCCCGCCACAGCGATATCGGCACGCGGAAACGCGGACGCCCGCTGCTCCTCCATCGCCCGCGCCAGCCGCGCCAATCCTTCAAGCCGCGATACGGCAACCACAACGCCCGTCTCCGCGATCGTCCGCTCCTGCGCCGACAACCACGCACTTTGCGCACCGGCGCGCAGCGCGCTCAATCGCTCGCGCATTGCGATCTCGTATGCGCCCCAGCGTCGCGCATGCGCCGGATCGAAGCTCGCAATCAGCCGGTCCAAAAACCGCCGCCGTTCCGACACCCCGTCGATGAAGAGACGATCCATCGAAGGCGCCAGCCAAATGAGCCGAACCCGCTCCGCCAACGCCGCCGGATTGGCGAAGGCAACGCCGTCGATGCGCACCGCCCGCTTCGTCACAGTCTCTTCGCCGCCGGGCAAATATCCAACGCCCAGTTGCGTATCGCCCGCAGACGTGCCCAGCGTCGCCGAAACCGCCCACGGCCGCGCCGTGCTTTCGCCGAGCAACGACCGCGCCATCTCGCCGAGCTTGGCGCCACGCAAGCCGCGCCCCGGCGCCAGTGTCGACAACGCTTCCAGCACGTTCGTCTTGCCCGCCCCGTTCGGCCCGACAAGCACCACATGCCCCGGCTCGACCTTGAGGTCCAACATCCCGTACGAGCGGAAATTGGTGAGCATCAGGCGCGTGATCGCGACGCGCGCGCTCGCGCGAGGCGCCGCCTCTGTCCTGATCTCACCCAAACTCATTTCAGGCCTTACACCCGCATCGGCATCAAAACGTAGAGCGCCGCGTCGCCTTCGCTGTCGCGCACCAGAGTGGGCGATCCGGCATCGGAGAACGCGAACACCGCCTTCGCCCCGTCGATCCGCTCCAAAATGTCCATGATGTAGCGCGCGTTGAACCCGATCTCGATCGACGTGTTCTTGTAGTCGATCAAGAGTTCCTCGGTTGCGGTCCCCGCTTCCGGACTAACCACGCTGAGCGTCAGCTTGCCCTTATCCAGGTTCAATTTCACGGCGCGCGACTTTTCGGTCGAAACCGTCGACACGCGATCAACCGCCTCTTTCAGCTCGTCGCATACGACCTCGAGCATCTTGTCGTTGCCGGACGGAATAACCCGTTGATACTCGGGGAACGTCCCGTCGATCAGCTTCGACGTCAGCGTAACGCTGCCTAAAACGAACTTGATCTTGGTCTCGGACACCGAAATCTCGACCGCATCCTCGATATCTTCGATCAGCTTGCGCACTTCGTTGATCGTCTTGCGCGGCACGATGATGCCCGGAATCTCGACCGCACCCTTTGGCGCGTTGAGTTCATACCGCGCCAGGCGATGCCCATCCGTCGCCACAGCCCGCAAGAACGTCTTGTTCTTCTCCGGGTGCGCATGAAGGTAGATACCGTTGAGGTAGTAGCGCGTCTCTTCCGTCGAAACCGCGAACCGCGTCTTGTCGATTAGTTCGCCCAAATCCTTCGATGCGAGCGAAAACTTGTGCGGCAAGGTTCCAGGCGCCATCGCCGGAAAATCTTCGCGCGGCAGAGCTTGCAGCTGAAACTTCGACCGCCCGGCCGATAGCATCAAGCGCCCATCGTTCTCGCCGTATTGCAGTTCGACTTGCGCGCCGTCTGGCAGCTTGCGCACGATATCGAACAGCGTATGGGCCGATGCCGTCGTCGCGCCGCCGCGCACAACGTCTGCTGCCACCGTTTCGACAACCTCAATGTCGAGGTCGGTCGCCGTCAGCGACAGCTTACCTTTCTCCGCGTGCAGCAAGACGTTCGAGAGGATTGGGATCGTGTTGCGCCGTTCGACAACGCTTTGTACGTGCGTAAGTGCTTTGAGGAAGCTCGCCCGTTCGATTGTAATCCGCATGCGAATGTCCGGTTGAATATCTGGGGGTGTGAAGACAAAAGCGCCGCGCTACAAAGGGCGCGGCAACGCAGTCGCCAATATAACGTTAAAGGGCGCCGCAAGGGAACTGGAATTCGCCCCGGGACGCCCTATTTAACTCATTGAAGTAGAAAGGAAATTTCCTCTCAAACTTGGGCTTGATCGCCCTCGGTCTGAGCCCCCGGGCGCAAGCCCCCGGAAGACGCATCGGTCGGCCAATTGCGGATCGACAAACGCTGTTGTTCGACCTCGTCCGCGAACGCCGGATCCATCGTCGTCAAGCGATCGATCGTCTCGACAGCGTGCATCACGGTCGTGTGGTCTCTATTTCCGAATCTGCGACCGATCTCCGGATACGACCGGGGGGTTAGCTTGCGGGCTAAAAACATAGCGATCTGCCTCGGACGCACGATCGAACGCTGCCGGTTCGGCGATTCCAGATCGGCCGTTTTCAAGCCGTAGTGTTCGGCGACCTTCTTCTTGATCTCGTCGATCGTGACCCGGCGGTCGTAAGCGCGCAGGAAGTCCGCGAGCCACTGATTCAGGTTCTCTATCGTGATCGGCCTGTTGCCTTCGCTCTGCATCACCACACGGCTGAGCGCGCCTTCAAGCTCGCGCGTGTTCGTGTTGATGCGCTGCGCCATAAAGTGCGCCGCTTGCGTGTTCAGCACGAAGCCCGGACGCTCGCGCGCAATGACGCGCGCTTTTGCTTCCAGGATGGCAAGGCGAAGCTCGAAGTCGGTCGGCGCGATTTCGATCGACGCACCCTTCAATAGGCGCGACCGTGCACGATCCGAAAGACCTTCGAACAGCGACGGCGAACGGTCGGCGGAGACGACAATCTGCTTCTGGTTGTCGCTAAGCCAATCGAACGCCGCGAGCAGTTCTTCCTGCGTGGCCTCTTTCCCAAGGATGAAATGCAAATCATCGACGAGAAGGAGATCGACGTTCCGCACCAGGTTCTTGAACGAGACCGTGTCGTTCGCCTTCAAGGCCGTTACGAACAGACGCATAAACGTCTCGGCCGTGATGAACAGCACGCGCAAATTCGGATTGCGCGCCATTTTGCGCCACGCGATCGCGTGCATCAAATGCGTCTTGCCAAGCCCCGTTGGCCCGAACAGAAACAACGGATTGGCGATCGGCAGATCGGCGTCGGCCGTACGCTTTGCTTCGTTGAAAGCGATCTGGTTCGACTTGCCCGTGACGTAGGTTTCGAACGTGAACGTCTTGTTGAGCGGGATGGAGCCCGTCACCAACACCGGCTCGACCGGCGTCGCGCCAAGACTGTCGATCGTCGTCGCGCGAGCGCTTACCGCTTGCGCTTGTACGGAGCGGGGCCGCGAATCCACGACGAAGTCGACGTGCACGAACGACGCGTCCAACTCTTGGATCAGCGCCAGAATCCGGTCGCCATGGCTTTCGACGACCTTATCGCGATCGAACCGGCTCGGGCACGCGATTACCACGCGATCGCCTTCGGCCGAGAGCACGCGCAACGGCGCCACCCAATATTGATACCGCGCACCAAGTTCGATCTTCATCCGCTCGCACACGCGAGCCCAAATCGCTTCGATTTTTTCGCCGACAGTTTTTGCTTCTTGAGAGGTCACTTTTTCTTTTCCCTTTTTTTGCCTTGCCTACCCCAGAACCGCGGCTTGCCTGTGATGTTTCACCTGAACAAGCGGCGGCTTACTGCACTAAAGGCACGTCCCATTGAGCAGCGACCCCCCGGACTCCGGACGGACAATGAATCCGTCCGAGCTCAATGTCATCACCTACTTTGGAAATCACGAGCGACGAACGCGCCCGCTAACGCCCCAACACCATCCTCGCGCAGCAACTGCCCTTTCGTGCTGCGCTAGGACTGCACCCACGGAAGACCGTCGGCCTTCCAACCATTCGTTGCTCCACGGTGCCGTTCGGCGTCGACATCCCCTTCGAAGCCGCCGGCAACGTTGAAGCACTTCGTAAAACCCTTCGCTGTCATCGCGATTGCGGCCGCCTGGCTGCGCGCGCCCGACCGGCACAGAAACATGATCGGCGTCGATGCCGTCGCGCCCGCTGCCTTCAGCCGCTCCGCAACCGACTGATCGAATTCGCCATTCCGGCCCATACCCGGGAACACCTGCCACTCGACGAGGATCGGCTTGCGTTGAAGCGAGCTAAGGTCGGGGACGCCGACGAACGTCCATTCCGCGGCCGAGCGCACATCGACGAGCTGTGCCTTTGGATCCCTCTGCAAGAGCGCCAAGGCCTCCTTCGGCGAAATGTCACCGGCATAACCCATGCGTCCGAACGCCCTCCCAGGCGAGCAGAATCCGGCCCAGTCCGCGGAATCCGCGGGCCAAAACGCCGATTGTTAAGAACCGTAAAGGCCAGACCCGAGGACCGGGCCCGCTGCTTTTAAGACGTAGCGGTACTCAAACCGCCTGCTCTACGACCGAGCGCCACTCGCGCCTTCTTGTTTATAGACTTCATTGTCGTAGCCCCAATCTTCATCACCCTTTAACCATACAACAGCCGTTTGAACGGTGGAAGTGGTCCAATGCGAGAACATGCACTCGGTGCGCATTAAAACACTTTCACGACAGCGTAATGCGCGAACAATGTTTTGAAATCTCTGTGCACAACGATCGCACGAAAGTGAGGTAGTTCCTACGCTTTAGGAGCGTGCGCATGAACGGTCAATATGGAAAATCCGCCGATAGTCCGTATACGGAATATCGCTGCTGGTCCGAGGCGCGGCAAACTGCGAATGCGCACACCGTGCACAGGCAAATGCGCCGCGCACGAAACCTTGGGACAAGTAAAACCTAAATGGAGAACGCAGCGCCCGTTAAGTACTCAACGAGGCTAGTGGGCAAGACGCGCCCGAACCTTACTTGGACAGTGCCTTCACGCGCTTCGTCAGACGCGACACTTTGCGCGCCGCCGCGCGCTTATGGAGGATGCGCTTGTTGGCGCCGCGGATGATTTCCGGCTGGGCCGCTTGGAGGGCCGCTTGGGCGGCCTTCGCGTCGCCCGAGGCGATCGCTTCCTCGACCTTGCGGATATGAGTGCGAACACGGCTCTTCCGCGCGGTATTCACGGCCTCGCGTCGCTTGCCTTTGCGCGCTGCTTTGGCTGCCGAGCGGATATTCGCCATGTGGATAATCCCTAGAAAGTCGTGGCCCTGTTGCTCAGGGGCCGCGGGTTATAGACGGGGCCTCAAAGCACCGTCAACCCGCAAAAGCCGCGTCAATCCGTCAGCGGTGCTCGAACTTTGCTTTTCGCTTTTCAATGAAAGCGGCCATGCCCTCTTTTTGGTCGGCCGTGGCGAACATGGAGTGGAAAAGCCGCCGCTCGAACCTGACGCCCTCGGCAAGGGTCGTCTCGTACGCGCGGTTGACCGTCTCCTTCGTCATCATCGCGATCGGCAGAGACATCTCCGCTATCGCCTCGGCGACCTTCATCGCCTCGTTGACGAGTTCCGCCGCCGGAATCACGCGACTGACGAGTCCCGCACGCTCGGCTTCGGCCGCATCCATCATCCGCCCTGTCAGGCACATCTCCATGGCCTTCGACTTGCCGACAAAGCGCGTCAGCCGTTGCGTACCGCCCAAACCCGGCATCACGCCCAATTTAATCTCGGGCTGTCCGAACTTCGCGTTATCGCCCGCCAAGATGAAATCGCAAATCATCGCGAGCTCGCACCCGCCGCCCAGCGCAAACCCTGCGACCGCAGCAATCATCGGTTTGCGGCAACGCGTGATCCGCTCCCACTTGCGCGTGAAGAAATCCTCGCCGAACGTGTCTGCATAAGTCTTGGGCTGCATCTCTTTGATGTCGGCCCCGGCCGCGAACGCCTTCTCCGAACCCGTCAGAACGATGCAGCGAACACCCTTGTCGTCATCCGCAAGATCAAGTGCTGCCCCCAATTCATCGAGCAGTTGCGCGTTCAACGCGTTCAAAGCTTGCGGCCGATTGAGCGTAATCAGCAACACCGCGCCGCGCGTCTCGGTCTTGATCGTCTCGTAGGTCATGGGGAACACCACCTAAAATTTCGCGAGCGGTTTAGCCCAAGCGCGCACCGCACGCCACAAGAGATGAAGCGCTAAGCCGCTCGTGCAACCCGTGAAACGTGATCGCAGCGGCCACGCCTAAGTATTTCCCGCAAAGCCGCGAAGCCGCAAAGAAGCGGCAGAACCCCTGCGCCGCAGGCGCCATCCAATCGTTTGAAAGGCGCTTCGCGCCGAAACTACTCACTTCTTCCTTTGCGGCTTAGCGGCTTAGCCGCTTTGCGGGAAATTCTCTCAACCCATCAACGGCCGCAGGGGCAACGATGACCACGAGCAGCTTGGCGATCTTGGCGTTTCAATCTTTCTCTAAGCGAGCGTCTAACGCTGACAGGTCGCACAATAGAACGTCGACCGCCCCGACTGCACGATCCGCCTCACAACGCCGCGGCACCCCTTCTTGAGGCACGGCTCCTCTTCGCGGTCGTAGACCGAAAAACTCTTCTGAAAATACCCGAGCTCACCGTTCGCCTGCTTGTAGTCGCGCAAGCTCGACCCGCCGGCCTTGATTGCCGCACGCAGCACCGCCTTCACCTCCGGCACCAGCCGCCGCGATCGCGCGCCTGGAATCGTCGAGGCCAAGCGCGTGGGCGAAATCCCGGCGCGGAACAGAGCCTCGCAGACATAGATATTCCCGAGCCCCGCCACGACGCGCTGATCGAGCAGCGCCGCTTTGATCGGCGCACGCTTGCCCTTCAAGGCCGCGTCCAACATGGCCGGCGAAAAATCCGCCGACAGCGGCTCCGGTCCCAGCTCCGCCAGATATTTGTACGTCGAAACCTCCGACGCCTTGAACAAATCCATCATCCCGAAGCGTCGGTGATCGGTGAACGTCACGCGCGCGCCCTTGTCCGTCTCGAACACGATGTGATCGTGCTTTCCCGCTGCCGGCGTCGCGTGGAGAAAACGCCCGACCTTCGCGCCCTCGATCGAAAACCGCCCCGACATGCCCAGATGCATGATCAACACCTCGCCGCCGTCCAGATGCGCGAGGATATATTTCGCGCGCCGCGTCAGCTTTTCGACGCGCCGTCCCGTTAACCGTTCGGCAAACTTTGCGGGCAGTGGAAAGCGCAAATCGCCGCGCCGCGCGATCACACGGGCGAACTTGCGGCCCTCAAGCACGGGCAAAAGCCCCTGTCTGACGGTCTCGACCTCGGGAAGTTCGGGCATGGGACGCTGTGTAACCTAGCTCAAGGAATTTGCGAGCACTATGTAAGGGTGAACCCAATGGCTGACGAAAAACCCACCGTTTCCTTCGGCTTCCGCGATGTGGCGGAGGGCGATAAATCGCGCTTGGTCGGCGAGGTTTTCTCAAGCGTCGCCCGCCGCTACGACGTCATGAACGACCTGATGTCGATGGGCGTGCATCGTCTCTGGAAAGACGCACTGATCGATTGGCTCGCGCCCGCGCCCGGCATGCAGTTACTGGATGTCGCCGGCGGTACAGGCGACATCGCGTTCCGCTTCCTGGAGCGCCTCGGCACAAAACTCGGTAGCGCCGTCGTTTGCGACATCAACCCGGAAATGTTGGCGGTCGGCCGCGAGCGCGCGCAAGAACGCAAGCTCGCCGAGCGCGTGACGTTCTCCTGTGGCGACGCCGAAAAATTGCCGATGCCGGACGCGAGCTTTGACGCCTACACGATCGCGTTCGGGATTAGGAACGTGACGCACATCGATAAGGCGTTGGCCGAGGCCCACCGCGTGCTCAAGCCCGGCGGGCATTTCCTCTGTCTCGAATTCTCCAAGGTAAACGACACGCTGCTGTCGAACCTCTACGACCTCTGGTCGTTCAACGTGATCCCGATGATCGGCCAAGCGGTCACGAACGACCGCGCCTCGTACCAATACCTCGTCGAAAGCATCCGCCGCTTCCCGCCGCAAAAAGACTTCGCGGATCTGATCACGGCTGCTGGCTTCAAACAGACGAAGTGGCGCGACATGACCGGCGGCATCGTCGCCATGCATTCGGGCTGGAAGCGCTGATGTTCAAGAGCTTCGCCATGATCGGCCGACTGATGCGCGCAGGCCGCGTGCTGGGGCGCCATGGCGTACTGCCGCCGCCGGAGTGGAGCGATCTCGTCCCGCCGCAAGCAAAGCTACTGAAATTCGTCTTCCCGAAATCGAGAGCCGAAACGCACGGCCGCAGCGGCGAACGCCTTGCGCGCGCGCTCACAAAGCTTGGCCCCTCCTACATCAAGATGGGTCAGTTCCTCGCAACGCGTCCCGACGTCATCGGCATCGAAATCGCCCGCGACCTCGCCGAATTGCAAGACCGCCTGCCGCCGTTTCCCGCCGACCAAGCCCGCCAAATCTTGCGCGAAGAGCTGGGCGACAACCTCGCCCGCCTGGGCAATATCGGCGAAGCGATTGCTGCGGCCTCCATCGCGCAAGTGCACAAGGTCGAACTCCGCACGAACGACGGCGAACCGAAGCAATTCCGCGCGATCAAGATCCTACGGCCCGGGATCGAACGCGACTTCGCAAAGGAACTCGAAGCCTTCGCCTGGGCCGCGCGTCAGGCCGAATTCTTCGGCGGCGAGGACGTGCGCCGCATGAAGCCGACCGCGGGCGTCGACACGCTCGCCCGCTCCGTCGCCATCGAAATGGACCTGCGTCTCGAGGCTGCTGCCGCCGGCGAATTCGCCGCCAACATCAAAAACGACCCCGACTTCCACGTGCCCGAAGTCGATTGGGATCTGACGACCCGCCGCGTGCTCGCGACCGAATGGATCGACGCGACACCGCTTAAAGACATCGACACGCTACGCGCGAAGGGCCACGACCTCAAACGCATCGCAACGAACGTCATCCAAAGCTTCCTGCGCCACGCATTGCGCGACGGTTTCTTCCACGCCGACATGCACCCGGGGAACCTGTTCGTCGACGGGGCTGGCAGGATCGTCGCCGTCGACTTCGGCATCATGAGCAGGCTCGATCCGCTCTCGCGCCGGTTCATGGCCGAAACGCTCGCTGGCTTCCTTGCCCGCGACTACCGCCGCGTTGCCGACATCCATCTGCAAGTGGGATTCGTCCCGCCACGCCACAGCGTCGAAGACTTCGCGCAAGCCCTGCGCGCGATCGGCGAACCGATTTTCGGCCGCCCGGCCAGCAACATGTCGATGGCACGGCTCCTCACGCAACTCTTCGAAGTCACGCACCTGTTCGACATGCAGATGCAGCCGCAACTCGTGATGCTGCAAAAGACGATGGTCGTCGTCGAAGGCGTCGCGCGCCAGCTTGACCCCCAACACTCGATCTGGGACTCGGCCAGGCCCATCGTCGAACAATGGATGATCGACTCCGTTGGCCCCCAAGCCCGCCTGAACCAAGCAGCCGAAGGCATGACCTCGCTTGGCCGCGCCCTGACAGCCCTTCCCGAAGTCATGCGCAACGCCGAACAGATCGCGGCCATGCTCTCGACGAACGGCTTGCGCCTGCACCCGGACTCGACCCGCGCCATAGCTGACGCCCAAGCCCGCCAAACCTCCCACGCCCGCATCGCGATCTGGATCGGCGCGCTCGCCCTCGCGGCATTGGCGATCGCACAGTTCTAAACGGTCAGATCTCGACCTTCGTGCCCACTTCGATGACGCGGTCGGCCGGAATGCGAAAGAAGTCCGGCGCACTTTGCGACAGCCTATTGAGCGCGATGAACAAGTTCTCCCGCCACAAAGCCATGCGCGGCTGCACCGAAGGCACAAGGTTTTCGCGCCCCAAGAAGAACGACGTCAGCATCATGTCGATGGGCAGCCCAAGCGCGTCGGTTCTCGCAAGCCCGTCGGTCACGTCGGGTTTCTCCATAAACCCATAGCGAAGAATGACGCGGTAGAACTTCTTCGGCAGCGCCTCGACGGTCACGCGCTCGCTCTCATCCACGCGCGGCACCTCTTCCGTTCGAACCGTCAGCATCACGACCCGTTCATGAAGCACGCGATTGTGTTTGAGATTGTGGAGCAGCGCACTGGGCACGGCGTCGGGCGTCGGCGTCATATAGACAGCAGTGCCGGCCACGCGCTGCATCGATCCGGCGTTGAGCGTTTCGATGAAGTCGGTGAGCGGGATCGCGCCTTTCGCCCGGAGCGCGAACAATATCTCCCGCCCCTCGCGCCACGTCCAAATCGCAAGCACGAGCGCAAGCCCCGTCGCCACCGGCAGCCAACCGCCGTCGATGAACTTCAAGAGATTGGCCGAGAGAAACGTAAGGTCGATGGCAAGAAATCCGGCCGTCAACAATGCCGCGAACCAAGCGCGCCAATGCCAAACATCGCGCATCACGAAGAACGCGATCACGCTTGTCGCCACCATCGTACCGGTGACCGCGATCCCGTAGGCGCTTGCAAGCGCGGTGGAAGACTTGAACGCGAGCACCAGCCACGCGACCGCCGCAAGCAACAGCCAGTTCACGGCCGGCATATAGATCTGCCCGCTCTCGTGGTCCGATGTGTGCAAGACGCGCATCCGCGGCAGCAGGCCGAGCTGTATCGCCTGGCGCGTGATCGAAAACGCGCCCGAGATCACCGCCTGCGACGCGATGATGGTGGCAAACGTTGCCAAGATAATCATGGGAACCAACGCCCACGCCGGCACCATCAAGTAAAACGGATTTGCGGCCTTCTCCGGATGCAGGAGAACGAGTGCACCTTGACCGGCGTAGTTCAAGAACAGCGCCGGAAACACGAGCACGAACCACGCCAAGCGGATCGGCTGCGCACCGAAATGGCCCATGTCGGCATAGATCGCTTCGGCGCCCGTCACCGCCAAGAACACGGCACCCAGCGTGACGAAGCCGACATGCGGATGCGCGAACACGAAGGCCGCGCCGTTCAACGGATTGAGTGCGGCGAGCACGACATCGGGCCGCTCAAAAATCTGCACCATCCCCAAGGCCCCGATCGACAAGAAATAGAGTCCCGTAATCGGCCCAGCGATGACGCCGATCGCGCCCGTCCCGTGCGACTGCACGGCGAACAAGCCGATCAAGATCGCCAACGCGACGGGAATTACGATCGCATCGAGTTGAGGCGCCAACACCTCTAAGCCCTCAACCGCGGAAAGCACTGAGATCGCGGGCGTAATCATCGCATCGCCGTAGAACAACGCCGCGCCCACCATTGCGGCGGTCACGATCACCGCGCGCCGGGCGCGAGCTTCGGGCTTTGCCTGCAACGCCTTCGCCATGAGCGCGAGCACGCCGCCCTCGCCCTTGTTGTCGGCTTGCATGATGAAGAGAACGTACTTCGCCGAAACGACAATCGTCACCGCCCAGAACACCAGCGAGAGAACACCGTAAACGACGGTCCGCAAGTCGTCGCCCGACGCACTTGCCGCGGCGAGCGATTCTTTCACCGCGTAAAGCGGACTGGTACCGATGTCGCCGTAGACGACACCCAACGCGCCGAGCGCGAGCCAAGGCACGGAGCTACGCCCCGTGGAAACGGTTTGAGCCGCAGTCATGTCAACCTCTGTTGGAAAGGTCCGGGCGCCGGGAAAGGTCATGGAGGCCGCAGAAGTGCGCGGCACGTGGCCCCGAAAACGCGAGGACGATGAGAACTGAGCGTAGTGCCCCTCTATCGAAGAGGCGCGGGCGATGGCTCGCGTGCCCCTTCTGGAGGGCGAATATGGGCACGCGCCAAGTCGTTCGCCAATGCACACTGCGCAGGCCTGCCATGCACCGAACGCGCAGGCAGGATTAAGAATCATGAGGTTAGCGCGCCCCTCACCATCACAATAAAATTTCTACACCCCTTGTCGTGGATTGGGCTAATTTCCATCTCCAGAGTGAAATTGGAGCCAAGCGTGCTCGACAACAAGCGCATACTGCTCGTTATTGGTGGCGGCATCGCCGCCTACAAGAGCCTCGAACTCATCCGCCGCCTGCGTGATCGCGGCGCAAAAGTGCGCGCAATCTTGACCCGCGCCGGCACTGAATTCGTAACCCCGCTCTCCGTCGCAAGCCTGACGGGCGACAAGGTCTATCAGGACCTCTTCAGCCTGACCGACGAAGCCGAGATGGGCCACATCCAACTCTCACGCGACGCCGACCTTCTCGTCGTAGCACCCGCAACCGCAGATCTGATGGCGAAGATGGCATCGGGCCGCGCCGACGATCTCGCATCAACCGCACTGCTCGCGACCGACAAGCCCGTGCTGATCGCGCCGGCGATGAACGTGCGCATGTGGCTGCACGCCGCGACACAGCGCAACATCGCGCAACTGAAAGCGGATGGTGTCACCACAGTTGGTCCGAACGACGGCGACATGGCGTGCGGCGAATTCGGGCCGGGCCGCATGGCGGAACCCGCCGAAATCATCGCCGCCGTCGAAGCCCATTTTTCACACAGCCAAGAACTCAAAGGCCTGCATGCGCTCGTCACCGCAGGCCCGACCCATGAACCGATCGATCCCGTGCGCTTCATCGCGAACCGGTCGTCGGGCAAGCAG
>JANNEL010000549.1:0-2547 GCA_031378595.1 Alphaproteobacteria bacterium | reverse complement strand
CAATTTTGGATTGGGATGTGAGACTTAGAGTGCGCTTACGGCGCGACGCCGTAGGGGGCGTATTCTTTGGCGACGTTGGGTTCTAGCGCCTTGGCGGTGGCTATGAAACGGCGGGGATCGAAGTCGCGAGTGCGATCTTTGCGCAGATGGAGCCGAATTCCATGAGACCTCTCACCAAACGTAGGAGTCGTGAATTTGCAGAACGTGGCCTTCGATTTCGAACGGCACGCGATCGACCCGGTCGTCGTGTTGAGCCTCGCACCAATCCGGCAACGGCAGGTGCCTGCCCTCCGGCAAGTGTCTCAGCATCCAGTGATTCGACATGGGCTGCAAAATGGCGTGAACCGGACGCACATTCTTTCCGGTCAAACGAACGTCGCACGCAGGATCGGCGCCCACCGCAACGCCGCGCGTTGCCACTTCGCGACTGATCGCATAATCCGTGAGGCGGCCCGAGGGATCCTCGACGGTTACGACGGCAAACGCGCCCGGCGGTTGCGCGGGGCGCTCTCGCCGCCTCCAGATTCGTCTCCACATCCTTAGCGCGCGCATCCAACCCCTCACTTCGCGATCGTGACGGCGACGCCTACAGCGTCGATTGAACCGGTCTTTGCAGCATAGATCGTGCCGAGGACGACCTTGGTCTTGGCCTGGGTGAACTCGGCCGCGGGACCTGCGGCGCCGGCGCCGTCCTTTCTGGTGTAGCCCGCCAGGCAAGCGCCTGCGGCCGTTGCCATGGCCTTTTGTTTTGGCGGCGCTAAGGCGACACCGGTTTCCCACGTGCACCAGTAACCGCGGTCGGTCGCCATGCAGTAGGTGGCGCCCGGCATCGCGACGTCGGCTTTCGCTTTCGACGCCGCGCGTTCGCCGGCGGCTTTGATGAGTGCGGTCAGCGCCGGGCAGAACGGTGCCGACTCCGGCTGCACAATGAGCTTCAGGCCCATGTCGTTATAGTCCTTTACGACCATGTCGGGGGACCACTTCTTCGCGGCGGCCATGTCGTCGTAAGACGCCATCGTCTTGCCTTCGCGCGCGTTGACGATGGCGCGCGCGTACAAAGCCCAGGCGTTCTTCGGGTCGATCTTCAGAGTCTTGTCGGCGTCGGCGCGCGCCTCTTTCAGATTGCCCATGCGCAGATGGACGATACCGCGCTTCTGGTAGCCGTACGCGCTCTTCGGCATCAAGCGAACGGCACTCTCGCAATCGCTGAGCGCGATTTCCAACTCGGCGTTCAGATGGCCGCGCACCCAGCACAACATGAGGCGAAATTGACCTTCATCGGCATTGGGCTTCACATTGCGCATCGCCGTAAAGTCGGCGACCGCATTCTTTACGTCCTTCTTGCTCACGTAGCTCTGCGCGCGATCGAAGTAAGCTCCCGTTCTCTTCGGATTCAGAGCGATTGCCCGCGTGTAGTCGGCGATCGCGGCATCGAACCTTCCAGCCTCTCGATTGACGTTGCCGCGCGTTTCGACGGCGTCGTAGCTTTTCGGGTCAAGCGTCATGGCGCGCGTGCAATCGGCGAGCGCGTCGTCCACCTTCTCTTTCGCGTCGGACCGCGCACGGCAGCGGTTGTAGTGTGCGGTCACAAGATCGGCGAAGCCTGGATTTGCGCTGTCGATAATGCGCGTGCAGGCGGCGATGCGGACTTTCGGATGGGGGTTGTACTCGTCGCACGTCTTGACGTCGGACTTCGCCGCCTTCGTGGGTCCGGCTGGGGCAACGTTGACAGGCGCTGTCGCGCGCGGCGCAGGCTTGCTGCTCGCCGATGCTGCCTGCTGCGGACAGAGGATGCGAAACCGCGGGTCCGAAACGCTCATATACCCGTCGAAGTCCGGATCGTCGTCCGGCACCGGTTCGAACTGACCCTGAATATCCCAGTACTCACGGCGCGTGTTGCAATCGATGCCTGACCGGCGACCGGGATCGCCGGTTATCACCGGTGATGCGTTTGCGTGCACCGATTTGTAGGCGGTGATATTTCCGGATCGCACGATGCTGTCCGCGTCGATCCAATTCCAGCGGTCGAGCTGAACCCAATTCGTGGCTGCGGCGGGCGCCGCCAACGCGGCCGCGAGAAGCAGCGCACACAAGAGTTTCGCATAGGTCGACATCGACTCTCCTCGCTTCAAACGCTCAGTCCCTTATAGCGGAAGGGGCCGATACGGGAAATCGCGCCGCGCTCACGGTGGATCGCCGCCCCAGCCGCCGCCGCCCCCTCCCCCGCTGCCGCCGCCGGTGCCGGTGTCTTGGAGGGTGTATGCGAACGTATCGAGCGTCGCGCCGGCGTCGCTTAGGTTCGTGAGCGTTGCCGTGCCCGACCAGATCGTGTTGTCGTCGGCGTTCGTGAAGATGAACTGCAGCGTTCGGTTGTTGGCGACGGTGACGTCGATCGTGGTGCCGGATGTGCCTTCGGCGACTTGGATGCCGTCGACGTAGGCGTGGACGACCTGCAGGTCCGTCATGTCGGCGGTGAGCGTGAGGCGCAGCGCGATCGCGCCGCCAATGCCTGTGACGGTGACCACGTTCGTTGCGGCGGAGGCGGTG
>JANNEL010000530.1:0-2190 GCA_031378595.1 Alphaproteobacteria bacterium | reverse complement strand
GACGCCTTCGTCGCGTGGTTCGAAGGCTTGCGCGACACGGGGCCGGGGCAAGGCGACCCGTTGTTCCCGTGGTTGGCTAGCCGGGCCACGCTCGCCCAGATGCGTTGGTTTCTGGCGCAAGAGATCGCGGGCGAGGCCGGGTTCGAGGATCTGCTCGCGCTGACGCAAATCAAGATGCCGCAACGCGCCAAGTTGGAGATGGCGCGCAACTATTGGGACGAGATGGGTCGCGGTGCGGCCAAGGGCATGCACGGACCCATGTTGAGCCGGCTGGCGGACGAACTGAACATCGAGCCAACGCATGAAACAACGGTCGCGGAAGCACTCGCGCTTGGAAACGTCATGATGGCGCTTGCCTGCAATCGGCGGTTCGCGTTCCACGCGGTTGGCGCACTCGGGGTCATCGAAATGACGGCGCCGACGCGCGTGAGCTACGTGAACGAGGGTTTACGCCGCCTCGGCGTACCCGCGGACACACGACACTATTTCGCGCTTCACGCCACGCTCGACATCAAGCACTCACGCGCCTGGAACGACGAGGTGCTGCGACCGCTGGTGGCGGAGGATCCGCGACGGGCGAAGGCGATTGCAGAGGGTGCGATGCTGCGACTGTGGTGCGGCGCGCGGTGCTTCGAACGCTATCGCGCCGAATTCAAGCTGCCGGCAACGGACACGCCGGCGGCAACAGTCCATCGCCTGTGGCCCCGCGAAGACGCTGCCATGCGTAGCGCGCCGCGAACACCGTCACCGCTGTGACAACGATACCGAAAGCGAGCCAAGGCGCATGTGGAACGTAGGGAACAAGGTACTTGCCGAACTGCACGAACAGCGTGAGCACCAGCGGCACGTAGAGCCCCGTCACGAGTACGGTCGTTGCCGCGAAACGGCGGAGCGGCACACCGCACCAGCCATACGACAGAAATGCCGGCCACAGCATGCCGGGCACGACGCGGCAGGTGGCTACGGTTGGCAACAGACGCGAACTGAGCCACGCAGGCGTGTCCTTATTCGCGGCAACGCCGAGCCATCGTTGCAACCAATTGCTACGCCGCGCAAGCGCGCCCAAGCCGTAGATCGACAGATCGCCTGTGACGATTCCGGCGACAAGGAAAGCCGCTGTCAGGACCGGCGAGGATTGCTCTCGCACAACGAGAAAGGCACCCGTGGCGATGGCGGCTCCTTCGTGCAGGAACGTCGTGAAGAACAGCGAGAGATAGAGCAGCGGTTCGTACGCTGTGTCGGAAACGATGGTGTTTGCGAAGGTCATCACGATGACTAATCTCGCTGTCGAGCATACCGGCAAAGACTTAACGAACAGCGACAGTCGAAGTTCCGCGCACGGCACGGAACCGCCGATGGCACCGATTGAGCGGCTGCCGAAATGGCTGCTTTGTGTTCCCCTTGTCGCGCAATGGCTTTGGCTCGCGCTCATTCACCGCAGCGCGACACTGCCTTCGGTTCTCAACCCCGGTATCGAAAACGGCGGGTTGGTCGGCGAGTCGAAGTTTTCTTATTTGTCGCCCGTCGGTTCCAAGTTTCGCGCGTGGATTGCCGAAACGTATCCTGTGACACCAGATGACGATGCGCACGAGGTTCGGCGTCTCTCAGGTCTTGAGTACCCGTTTGTCGCAAAGCCCGACATCGGATGGTGCGGGTACGGGGTTCGACGCATCGAAAACGACAACGAACTTGCCGCTTATGCCGACGCGTTTCCGCGCGAAGCCGTCTATCTGTTGCAGCGATATGCACGTGAGCCCAATGAAGCGGGAATTCTTTACGTGCGCGAGCCTGGTGCGGCGCAGGGACGCGCAACGGCGCTAACCGTCCGCCACGCACCCCATATCGTTGGCGATGGCGCAAGCACGGTCGAGCAACTCATCGGGCACGGCGAGCGGACGCAGAGCAAGGCGGCGCGCTATCGCACGATCATGAGCGAAGACGCGCTGACGCGTGTACCGGCGTTCGGCGAGCGGGTGGTTTTGACCACGGTGGCGTCAGTTCGAGTCGGCGGGCGCTATGAGGATCTGACGCGGTTGATCACGCCGAAGCTGGACGCCGCCGTCAACGCTATCGCGCGTGCAATCGGCGATTTTCACTACGGCCGGTTCGACGTGAAGTTCGAGACCATGAGCGATCTTCAAGAGGGCCGGTTCACCGTCATCGAAATCAACGGCGCCGGATCGGAAGCGA
>JANNEL010000516.1:0-2817 GCA_031378595.1 Alphaproteobacteria bacterium | reverse complement strand
CCGCACGGCGCGGGCCCCCAGGTTGGGAAAACGCCCTCGGTCTTTTGCACGACAAAAGGCGGTCTTTGACGGTTGTGCGCGTCCCAAATTCGAAACGCGCCTTGGCTCTCCGGTGGGTTGAGATTCGCACCGCAATATTTGCGGAGAAATTGAAATTGAATCACTGTTTCCCCGGGGCTGAGCCTTATCCAATGGATCTGCATCAGATCCGGGATGAACGTTTCCGCGCGCTTAACGGGAATCTCTTGCGCCAGCGACGCGCGCGTGGTCGCAGCACAGAAGAGCAGAACAAGACAAAGGAGTGCCCGGAAGCTCATGTTTCACCTTGATGGACTTCGCGTCGTTCCACCCGTCGGCCAGTGCTTGACCGGAGTCTACATCGGCGCTCCCGACGCCGCCACGAAAAATACCGGGACTTGATACTGGAGCCCCGGGGTGAGGCAGCGAAAAGGGGAGACAGGTTGCTGGATGTCACGAGGGCCGGCGAAAGCTCTCTTGCCACAGCCCGAACGCAACCGCCAAAACACCAATCGAACTTGCCCAAAGCGCAAATCCGTCCCAACCCAACACGAAGTTGCAAATTACCCATGTCGAAACACCGACTGCGAACGGAAGCGCAAACGTAGAGTAAAATGCACGAAGGTTACTGCCCAACTTGCCGCTCTGAACTACTTTGTACGAAATATCGGCGCCGCAACTTCCGCAGCGAACGGTGCCGCTCTCCGGCTTGGAGTAAGGTTCGTCATTCGGTTCCCAGCAAAAGGGGCATACCCAGATTCCGGGACAGAATTCCGGGGACACGTAACAAACTCCCTTCATTGGCGAAGCGTGCTACCCTGACAATCTTTTGTGCAATAGTCTCACGTCCACCATCCAATGAAGTTCATAGTCGCTGAGTGGCTGTCCGGTTCGTAGTTTGTCGGCCAAATCGCTGTCTTCACCAACAACGCCTAGGGCAAACTCCAGCGTCTTACCCGAGAGGCGCTCGTTTCGTAGGAGTCGGCATTTCACGTGCCCGCATTTCGCACTGTTGCTTTTAATGTCTGTCCGCTCATTGGCGAAGGCATCTGGATATCTGGACATTGGATAGCTTCCACGTTCGTTGCGGTGCCTTCCGATTATTGTGGGAAATGGCGCCGCTTCAAGCGGTGGGACCTTTGTTGGTGCGTACTGTGCTAGGTGACACCGTTCCGGAAGAACCTGTGGATTACTGCGACAGCAGGTACGATTTACGCACGTGCGTCCGCCTCCGCTTGCGCTCCGGCGGATGATGCAGGCGAGGACGCCCGCGGTCCCAGGAAAAGTGCTTCCCCACAACGCGCACCACTTTACGACCAACGTCGCAAATGGCCGCTTCCGCGAACTGCGGGTCCGCTGCGGCGCCGCTTGCTCTGGTTTCCCGGGCTCTTGCTATTGTTCTTGATATGTTCTATTATCTTCTTGACTTATCTGAACGTAAGAGGACGGGCGGCACCATGAGCGACGACGGCATGACGGCGGACGACACCAGCGGCGCGCAGGGGCGGGCGGGCGAACGCGGGGCGGCTGGGGCTGGGGCTGGGCCTGCCATGATGCGGGAGATCGGCGGTTCTTCCATCGAGGCGTTCAACATGCTGATCGCGCGGCAGACGACGGCGGCGTTGTGTTTGAACCCCGAGGACGACGAGGACCGGCGCACCAAGACCGCAGCAGCCGCGCTTGTGGCCTTGATGGGCATCGCACCGCGCAGCGAGGTTGAGGGCATGATGGCCGCGCAACTGATCGCCTGTCACAGCGCCGCCATGGAATGCTTTCGCCGGGCGGCGCATCCGGCGCAAAAGGAGCCGGTTCGTGCCGCGAATTTGGCGCTTGGCGGCAGGCTGTCGCGGGCCACTGCCGCGCTCGTCGAGGCGCTCGACCGCCGCCGCGGCGAAGGCTTGCCCAAAACCGTCACCGTCGAACACCGTGTCACGCGCGTCGAGCCCGGCCATCCGCCAAGCCCCGCGCCACGCCTCCCCGCGCCACATACCCCTGCACCACACAAAGGAAACGGACATGCCCTCAATGGCCACAAGGCTCCAAACGGCACCGCGCTGCGGTAGCCGCTCGAAGCGGACGAAGATGCCATGCCGGGCGCCCGCCGTTCGCGGCTATGACGTCTGCCGCTTTCACGGCGCGCGCGGCGGCGCCCGGCACGGCAATCGCAATGCCTGGAAACACGGCGTCAGGGGCGGCGCTTGGGCCAGCGAAGCGGGCGCGTTGCGCGCGCTCGTCCGCGGGGCGCGCAATCTCGTTTCCGGCCGCTAACTTACGGGTACATGGGGTTGTTCGCGCAAAAAGCGCCAAGGGTATCCGCTCGCCTGCACCGGGGCCCCAAGGTTTCAGCGATGTTGAGTACCCAATCTATCCGAGACGATGCGGAGCCCCGTGCGGGTCGATGCCCAGACTCAAATGCGTGGCGCGTACGCGCTCAGCCGGTTTTGAGCGCACGAAGAGCATCCTATACTTTTCGGGCAGGGGTGCCTGGCAATTGGGCAGAGCCAGAGTTGACGCGAGCGTCGGGGCGTTGCCTTCTCTCATCATGGACGTTGCAAAGAATGAGCGGGTGCGGCCCACGATCGTCAGCAATCGGGCGCGGCCGGGGATGGATACGCCGTTTTCCGACTATGCCTGGGGCGCTGCTTTCGACGAAATGTTCGGGCACGACGGCGTGCCTCGTCCGCATGCAGCGGCGCTTTATGAGGCGCTGACGACGCTGCCTGCCGAAGAACTGGTGCGCCGGCAGCAGGCCTGCGACCAGTCGTTCCTGCACCAGGGCATCACCTTCACGGTCTATGG
>JANNEL010000497.1:0-1691 GCA_031378595.1 Alphaproteobacteria bacterium | reverse complement strand
AAGCAAGTGGCCGATGAAGTCGGCGCGCTGACCATGGCGGACGTCAGTCATATCGGCGGGTTGATCGCGGGTGGCGTGATGCGCAATCCGATGGATGCGGGTTTCGACTTCATGACGACGACGACGCACAAGTCGTTGCGGGGCCCGCGCGGCGGTATGATCCTCTGCAAGAAGGACCACGCGAAGGGGATCGACCAGTCGGTGTTCCCTGGTCTGCAAGGCGGGCCGCACATGAACCAGGTTGCGGCAACGGCGGTGACGCTGAAGCTCGCGGCCGAGCCGCCGTTCAAAGTCTATGCGGGCCAGGTCTTGAAGAACGCGAAGGCGCTTGCGGCCGTATTGATGGACCAAGGGGTGGAGCTCGTCACCGGCGGCACGGACAATCACCTGATGGTGATCGACGTGGTGAAGACTTACAACATGAACGGTGCGGTCGCCGAGAAGGCACTCGACCACGCCGGTATCACGACGAACAAGCAGGTGATCCCGGACGATCCGAACCCGCCGCTGAAGCCTTCGGGCGTGCGGCTCGGCACGCCTGCCGCGACCACGCGCGGCATGAAGGAGGGCGAGATGAAGCAAATCGCCCGCATCATGATCGAGGCGATGAAGAACCACGCCGATCCGAAGCGGTTGGAAGGCTTGCGCCAAGAAACGCGCGTGCTCTGCTCGCGCTTCGCGGTACCGGGACTTTAGTGGTGAGCGCCGTTGAGACGGCGCGGCTTAGGCTCGTGCCGCTCAGCGCGCGGTTCAACGACGATCTGTTCCGGCTGTTTCATGAGCCGGAAGTGGCGGACTGGCTGTTCCTTACCGGTCCGCCCACGCGCGAGCAGCTGGCGGCGCGCACGACAGCACACGAACAGATTTGGGCCGAGCGCGGGTACGGGATGTTTGCGGTCGTCGAGAAGGGGAGCGAGCGGTTCGTCGCGCGCGTTGGCGCGATGCAGACAGCGGAGACGGGCCGGATGGAAATTGCTTGGTCGACGGTGCGCGACGCGTGGGGCAAGGGTTACGCGGGCGAGGCGGCGAAGGCTTCGGTCGATTTCACGTTTGCGCATTCGAACCTCGATGCGCTCGACTGCTACTTGCGGCCGGACAACACGGCATCGCGCCGGGTCGCGGAAAAAACAGGCTTCCTCTACCAGGATACGCGGTTTCTCTACGACCGGCCGCTGAGGTATTACCGGATTTTTCGCGGGGGCTAAGCCCAAAAACACCGCATTGACCCCCGGCCAGCCCCTCCGTAGGTTCCGCCTCCCTTGGGGGCCCATAGCTCAGCGGTAGAGCATCTGACTTTTAATCAGAGGGTCGCTGGTTCGATCCCAGCTGGGCTCACCAAAATCGGTGCAAAGTGAGGCGACGGTCTCGCGTTTGTCTGCGGCGCCAGATCCATGCGTGCGCCGCATGCGTACTTAATGGTACGCACTTTTTCTTGATAGGCTGGTGAGTGGGCGTGCGGGATAGGCAACGTATGTCTCGCTCACCGGCGCTCTCGCGCCACTCGAAAGGACGATCATGAACACGTTCTTATTACGCCTGTGGCCGATGGCCTTTGCGGTCGCCCTCTCGGCGTGCGCTCAGGCGGCCAGCCTGCCAAGCCCGAAGGTCGATACGGTCCTCGCGCCTGGACCCAGCCAAACGGTCGTGTTCGCCGGGGGATGCTTTTGGGGCGTTCAAGCGGTGTTCAAGCA
>JANNEL010000470.1:0-2125 GCA_031378595.1 Alphaproteobacteria bacterium | reverse complement strand
CGCTTGAATCTGCCGAAGTCGAAGCTTGCGCGGCGGACTCTCGGCGGCGGTTTGGTTGCGGGAAGTGCGCTCGCGATCTTGCCTGTCTTCGGGCTTTGGATGCTGCCGGCGGGGCTTTTGGTGCTGTCGGTCGACTCCGCTCGGGTGAGGCGGTTCCGGCGCGTCCAAGAGGTCAAAGTTGTGCGCTGGTGGCGGACACGCCAGGCCGCCTCTAAGTCCCCGTCTTAACAAAGAAAAAGGGGCCCGGCGAACCGGGCCCCGAAGTTGGGTAAATGGTGGGGTGTCTTCATGGGAAGACCTGGCCACATTGGGCGGAGGTGGTTAACAAATGGTTAACGACCTAGGCGCAAATCGCTGGTTCGTGGAAACGCATTTCAGAGCTGACTTTGGCTTTGGCTCTTAAGTTCTTGCGCTGCCATCGCGTAGCCGCCGTCGCCGCCGTCAATAAAATGTATGTGGCCACCATCGTCTGTCGTGCCGACAAAGCATGTCATAAGCGCGGTCGACGCCCGATGAAGACCAAAATCGATCAATCCGGCGGCTTTTGAGTCTTTGAGAATCGACTCGATTCCATCTGCTTCGCGCATCGAGCAGTCGACGACCATGCGCAGCGAGTCTGCAAACTTGCGGTAGTCGGAGTGCGAGGGCAGGGCGCGCACGTAGTCCTTGCCGTTGAAACCGCCGATCGTGATGCCTGTTTTCTCCGAGATCAGCCCTAAGAGCGATTGGCCGTAAACTTGGAATAGTGTTCGGCCGAAACCTTGTTCGGCGTCGGCGCCACGCGGTGGCCAAGCGGATTTCAGGTTCGAAACCGCCACCGGACAGGCATCGCCCTTCAACACAGCTTGAATTCGATCGTAGATGTCGCGGTATGCGGGTGGCAGAGGCGCGGCTTGTTCCTTGGCGCGAACGATCGCCGACAGCATCACGCCGCGTTGCGTTTGCAACGGTTTCCAGCGGCAGGAGAGGCCGGATAGATCAGCATCTGCCGTTGTCGCGTCGGCAGTCACGATGAACTCGGACGCGTCCGCGGACTTGCTTATTGCCTCAGCGCAATCGATGCCGCCGCCCGACATCATCGCAAGCTTGCGCTTGGGACCTAACGTTTGGTACGCGAGCTTTACGTCGCGGCCTTGCGCGCGAACGGCTTTGATCGGGATCAGCGCGCAGCGAATATCAAGCGAAAGCGCGTTGCGTGCGACTTGCCGGACGCCTTTCAGGGCCGCGGTCGCTTGCTGCGCAAGGTCGCTCGGCACGAGCACCACGGCGCCGTCGCCGCCAAAGGCAAATGGCAGGTCGCGGCCAGGGCAGGCGTTGAGGACGCCCACGATGGTCGCGGCGCCCGCGAGGTTCACGTCCTTGTAGCGGCCGGCTTGGATCGCGTTCGTCGATTGGACCACGTCACCGACGGCGACAAACCAGTCGCCGGGGACGCTGACATAGTTGGCGGGGTCCAAGGCTTCGGCGAAACTTGCGACGGTTGGAGCGTCCAAAGGCGGTTCCGCAGGTCAGTTTGGCGCTGATGGAGGCCACGCCCGGAATTGAACCGGGGTACGAGGTTTTGCAGACCTCTGCGTAACCACTCCGCCACGTGGCCATCGAATTCAGCGCGAGGGCCGGTCGTATAGCAGAGCCCAAGGGTTAGGCAAACCGCGATTTCGGGCTAGAAGGTCCGTGAACCGCCGAAGTGCAAGGAGATTGGCCGCGTGGAATTCCTGCCGTTGGAGTGGATGAAGTACTTGATCGAGACCTACGGTCTTTGGATCGTCTTCGTCCTGATCATGCTTGAAAGCTCTGGCATTCCGATGCCCGGCGAGACGGCGCTTGTGACCGCTGCGATCTACGCTGGCACGACCCACAAACTGCAAATCGAAGAGGTCGTTGCCGTGGCAGCAGCCGGCGCGATCATCGGGGACAATTTCGGCTACCTGATCGGCCGGTGGATCGGGCTGCCGTTACTGCAGAAGCATGGGCCCAAGGTCGGCATTACGGCGGACCGCTTGCTGGTCGGGCGATACCTCTTTCATTTGCACGGCGGCAAGATCGTTTTCTTCGGCGGTTCACGGACCTTCTAGCCCGAAATCGCGGTTTGCCTAACCCTTGGGCTCTGCTATACGACCGGCCC
>JANNEL010000455.1:0-5287 GCA_031378595.1 Alphaproteobacteria bacterium | reverse complement strand
GCCGAAAATTTGGCGCGAATTTCCGCCGTTTTTCCGACCGCGACGATTCTTTCACCTTCAACCGCGACCGCTTCGGCAATCTCACCGCGTTCATTTGCCGTAAAAACCTTGCCGTTAAACATTAACAGCGAAACTTTTTGTTTGGTTTGCGAAAACGACAAAATCGGCAACGCCAATAATGTCAATAAAAAACTTTTCAACAACTTTTCCACCTGTGGAAAACTCCTTTGAAAAACTTAATCTTTCAGTATTACAAAACCTTCGCGGTTGCGCTGGCTGCGATGGAAAAGAAGTACGGCTCGCTGGCCGAAGTGGCGCTCGCGCTTTCCAAGAACCGGGTGATGGCGAATGCCGGCGCACCGGTCGAACTCAGGATGCAGGCGTTCGACTGCCACGCGTTCCTGGGGCGCGCACGACAGTCGCTGTGCCCGGCCGCGAAGGCGTTCAAAGTCTGCGTCGCGTACGTGAACGAGGGCAAATGGGACCTATGCGCGCTCGCCGGCAATCCTGGACTCTACTCCGCGGGCGAAGCGCTCAACCGGCAGTTACGGAACAGCGGGTGCATTCCGTACATCGCACGCGGCGTCTCATCTGGACCGTTTTCGTTTTCCAGTGCAATGACCGCGCAGTGCCTCGCCGCGCGCGCACGGGCCGCTTGCGATGTGTTCCGCAAAGGCAAATCGGCCGTCGTCTGCCAGGGCCCGCAAGAGATTGCTTCGTTCGATGCGCGCCGCTATCGCGGGCGGCCGCCGTTGCTGCAGCCAGTGCCGGGCCTGCGGCCGGTGCCAGTCGAACCGGCGCCACCGCCGGGGCGGATGCCGGGCGAAGAGCGCATGCCCGCAGCGCCTCAGCCGATGACGCGTGCGGTCGCGCCGCAGCCGAGCCTGCTGCCGCCGCCCGCGACGCCGCAGGTCCAGAAGAGCACGCTCTGCCGCTTCACCTCGGGACCGCGGCGCGGCGAGACCCAGGACTACGCCCCGATGGCGCCGATACCCGTCGGGTCGTCCTGCCAAGACGCGCGCGGAAGTTTCGGAACGGTGGTGGCGCGTTAACAAAAATAGGTAGCTGACCGTGAACTTAATTGCTTCCGGTCACTGCCGGGGATCGTGAGCGGCGACTTGACTCAATTAAGTGCACTGTCACCGAAATTTTCCAATTTTCCGATCATATGCGACAAGGTGGCAGCGGCAATTGGCCGATTGACCGTGGAATAGGGAACACTTATTGTGTACGCTTCCCTGGCTCATACGGGTCCAGCGGCTGCGACTTGACAATTGAATCATCGCGCACCCACGCCGCGGTTGACCGCGAGCGTGTGCGCAGCCGCGTCCACCACGCCCACACGCGATACGAGACAGCGGCACAGCGAATTGGCACAGGCGACCCCTGTCTCACATGTCTCGCATCAAATGGCGCAAGTCCGCGGCGCACCGGGCGTTGCGCATCGCCTAAAGGCTATCGAAGCGGCACAGCGTTAGCGCGCTCCGTTTGTCTCACATCGGCGGCTTGGGAGCGCTCAGAGCCGCTGCCCCAACTCGCCGGCCAGATCCTCGATGAACTGCCATGCCACACGGCCCGACCGGCCACCCCGCGTCACCGCCCACTCGAGCGCCCGGCGCTGCAAATCGTCGGCGCCAACCTTCAACCCGAAATGCTGTGCGTATGCGGCGACGATCGCGAGGTAGTCGCCCTGGCTCACATTGTGAAAGCCGAGCCAGAGCCCGAACCGGTCGGAGAGCGAAATCTTCTCTTCGACTGCCTCGTCGGCATGGATCGCGGTCGAGCGTTCGTTTTCGATCATTTCGCGCGGCATCAGATGCCGGCGGTTCGACGTCGCATAGAAAACGACATTGGCGGGCCGCCCGGCAAGCCCGCCTTCGAGCACGGTCTTGAGCGGCCGGTACGCCGCGTCATGCGCGCCGAACGACAGGTCGTCGCAAAAGAGAACGGCCTTCACTGGCGCTGCCGCGAGAAGAGAGAGCAGAGCACCCAGCGAGCCGATGTCTTCGCGATGAATCTCGACGAGCTTAAGCGTCGACCCTGTCTCGGCCGCGACCGCGGCATGCACGGCTTTCACCAGCGCGCTCTTGCCCGTGCCCCGCGCGCCCCATAGGAGCGCGTTGTTCGCAGGCAGCCCTTGCGCGAAGCGGCGCGTGTTGGCGAGCAGTTGATCGCGCTGCCGGTCGATTCCTTTGAGCAGCAGAAGCGGCAGTCTTGCGATTCTCGCCAGTGGCAAAAGCGCACGGCCCTCGGCCTCCCAAACGAAGCCTTCTGTGGCACCCCAAACGGGGGCATGCGGCGATGGCGGAGAAAGCCGTTCCAAAGCCTTCGCGATGCGCTCGATCAGCGCCTGTTCGTCGTGCGTCATGTGCCTTGACTACGCGATGCGTGAATGCCCGGCTAGAGCGGCCTTCGGCTTTGGTTGCATTGGCACCGTCGCTGGCTATAGTCCGCCCGCAAAATCCGGCCATCCCCGCAAAATCGTTAACGAAGCGACGCCCGACCGATGTTCATTTCTCCAGCCTTCGCGCAAGGCGCCGCCGATGCCGCGGCCGGCCCTTCGTTCTTGATTCAGTTGATCCCGTTCGCGGCGATCATCGGCATTATGTATCTACTCGTCATTCGCCCCCAGCAGCAGCGGATGAAGGCCCACCAAGCTCTGATCGCCGGCGTGAAGCGCGGCGACACGGTGGTCACGTCGGGCGGCATCATCGGTAAGGTCATCAAGGTGATGGAAAACGATGAGGTCGTGGTCGAAATCGCCGAGGATGTTCGCATCCGCGTCGTCAAGTCGACGATCTCGGACATCCGCTCCAAGACCGAGCCCGCCGACAAACCGGCGAACGACGCGAAGTAATCTCGAAAGACTAATCCGATGCTTCAGTTTCAGACCTGGAAAATCTTTGCCGTCATTGGGGCAGTCGTGGTCGGCATCTTGATGGCGCTGCCGAACGCGTTACCTGCACCCTGGCGCGACGCGATCCAGCGCAACGCAAGCTTTCTGCCGCATCGTCCGGTAACACTGGGCCTCGATCTTCAAGGCGGCTCTTACGTGCTGTTCGAGGCTCAGATCGAAGTCGCGGTGAAGGATCGCTTGCAGTCGCTGCTCGACGACATCCGCCGCGGTTTCCGCAAGGAGAAGATCCTCTACAACAGCCTAAGTGTGAACAAAAACGGGCTCTCCGTGCGCATCGCCGATCCAACCCGGATTGAAGACGCGCGCACGTTCCTGCGCGGCCTCACCTCCGCGAGCGGTGCGGCGATCTCGGGAATCACCACAAGCGACTATGACGTCCGCATCGACGCTGAAGGTAATGCGACGATGACGATGACCGATGCGGGCCGAGAGCAGATCCGCGCGAACGCTATGGCCCAATCGGTCGAAATCTTGCGCAAACGCCTCGACCCGGAGGGTACGAAAGAACTCACCATCCAGCCGCAGGGCTCCAATCGCATTATTGTTCAGGTGCCCGGCGAACAAAACCCGCAGGAAATCATCCGCCGCGGCCAAACAGCTGCGAAGCTGACGTTCCACATGGTGGATGAAAGCGTCTCGCTCGCCGATATTGAAGCAAAGCGTATTCCCCCAGGCTCCAAACTCATGACGGAGAGGCGGGGAAAGGGTCCGAACGCGCAAGACTACCCGATCGTCATCAAAGAACGCGCGATAATCACTGGCGACATGCTGGACAAGGCGCAGGGGACGTTCGACCAGCAGTCGCAGCTTCCGATCATTTCCTTCGCGTTCAACGCGCAAGGCGCGCGCCGCTTTGCCGACGTGACGAAGAACAACGTCGGCAAGCGCTTTGCCGCCGTGCTGGACGACAAGATCATTACCGCACCTGTCATCAGATCGCCGATCCTGGGCGGCAGCGGCATCATCGAAGGCGACTTCACGATTGAAGAGGCGAACGAGACTGCTGTTCTTCTAAATTCGGGCGCACTGTTCGTGCCCTTGCACTCGGAAGACCAGCGCACCGTCGGTGCCGAACTCGGCAAGGACTCGATCGAAAAAGGCCAGTATGCCGCCCTCGCGGGCCTCATCCTCGTCGTCGCCTTTATGATCTTGCAGTACCGCCTGTTCGGTGTGTTCGCCAACATTGCACTGCTCGCAAACCTCATCATGTTGCTGGGCGCGATGACCGCCATGGGCGCAACACTGACGTTGCCGGGTATTGCAGCGTTCGTGCTGACCATGGGCATGGCCGTCGACGCGAACGTCTTGATTTACGAGCGCATCCGCGAAGAGCAACGCAACGGCCGCAGCATCATGTCGTCGATCGATGCGGGCTTCGAACGCGCGATGGCGACGATTTTGGACGCAAACGTAACCCACATTTTGGCGGGTCTTATCCTGCTGGTTGTCGGCACAGGCCCGGTGCGTGGGTTTGCGGTTGTGTTTGTCGTAGGTGTTGCGACCTCGTTCTTTACGGCGATTTTCGTAACCCGACTTTGCGTGATTTGGTGGCTCCGGGCCAAGCGCCGGACGGAACTCTCGATCTAGCACCACGCTGTCCGCCGCCGGGGGCTTGGCCCTACGGCTGCGATATGGCTTGATGGCCCCTCGTTATCCGAAGGGGATCGGCTTGTTCGGTTTTGAATACATCGCGAGCTTTGTAACGCTCGTTTTCTTGGAAATCGTCCTCGCCGGCGACAACCTAATCCTGATTGCCATCCTGGCCAACAGGCTGCCGGAAAGCCAACGGCCGCTCGCACGCCGCCTCGGCCTCATGATGGCGGTCATTACGCGCCTGGCGCTGCTCTACGTGCTGTTCTGGATTTCGCACATCGACACTCCCATCGCTGGCCTCGGGCAAGGGATCACGCCGCGCCACCTCGTCTTCGGCATCGGCGGCGCATTTCTGATCTGGAAGGCGATCATGGAGATCGGCGCGATGTTGGGCGATCACGACATCTCGATTGACGCCGGCAAGGTTCGCGCTTGGAATGGCTTGTTCCTGCTCACGATCGTGCAGATCGCCCTGTTCGACATCGTCTTCTCTCTCGATAGCGTCATCGCCGCTATCGGCATCGCCAAGCACATCGAAGTAATGATGGCCGCCATCATCACGGCGACGGCCGTTATGTTCTTCCTGGTGAACCCGATATCGGACTTCATCGAGCGCTTCCCCATCGTCAAGCTTATCGCCTTGAATTTCCTTTTCCTGATCGGCGTGTTGCTGGTGGTCGAAGGAATCGGCGTCCATGTCGACCGCGCGTACTTCTATGTTTCGCTCGCGGTTGCCGTGGCGGTGCAGGTCGTCTACTTCCTGCTCCCCCGCTGGGC
>JANNEL010000417.1:0-1511 GCA_031378595.1 Alphaproteobacteria bacterium | reverse complement strand
TGAAAGCTGCGTTCTCGTGCGCAAAATCCCACGTGTAGGACAGCTCGCGGTTCGGCTCGATCGCCAGCACCTCGCAGTCCAACGTGCCGCCCCACTCGCCCTTGAGTTTGAACTTGTGCCCAACGGCCGGCATGAAGTCGTTCTTCATCAGCCACTCCTCCATCAAATGCGGTTGCGTCAGCGCCCGCCACAATTTCTCCGGCGGAAACGCGAACTCACGTTCGACGACGGCGCTTCGCGTTTCGTTTGCGGGACTGCTCATTGGTCCATCCTTTTGAGAAGGTCTTCGAGTTTGTCGAACCGGTTTTGCCAAAACCCGGTCATCTGGCTCGTCCAATCGATCAAGGGCGCCAAGGCGCTGAGCTGCGCGCTGTAATGCGTCTGGCGTCCGTCGGGACGGTCGCGCACCAACCCGGCATCCTTCAAGACGCCAAGATGTTTCGACACGGCCGGCTGCGACACCCCGGCCCGCGCCGTCAGCGCCCCGACCGTCTGCTCCCCGTCGTGGCACAGCCGTTCGAAGAGGGCCCGCCTGGTCGGATCGGCGAGTGTTCGAAACAGAACGTCGTGTGTCTTCCGCATTTCAATCAATAACTCACCGGTTATGGATCGTCATATAACCGGCGGGATATGTGTCTGTCAAGCTGGTGCTATGATAAAGCTAATCGCAACCCGATTTCGCCACCGAAGGAGCAGCCAATGCCCCGCTTACGCCAAGTCCCCCGCGCCGAGGCCGACCCATTCGCGCAGCAGCTCTACCAAGTCCTGTTCGGCGACCGCGACCCCGTGAAAGAACCGGGCACCGCGACCGGAACGCCCGGCAATTGGTGGACGGTTTTCGCGCTCGTCCCCGATGCATTCAAACACACGACCGAGGGCTTTCAGTTCTACCGCAGCCCGAAGCGCAAGATTTCCGCCAAGCTGCGCGAGCTCGGCCAAATCCGCGCCGGCTGGGCCCGCGGTTCGCAATTCGTCTTCTCGCAGCATTGCAAAGCCGCGCGCGACGCCGGCTTCACCGAAGCGCAGGTCAAAGCGATCCCCTATTGGCAAATCGCCGACGTATGGAGCCCGGTCGAGCGCGCGGTGCTGGCCTACACCGACTGCCTCGTCCTGATGGGCGGCCGCGTGCCCGAAGAAATATTCGCCGCGTTGAAAGCCCACCTCTCCGACGAAGAGATCCTCGAACTCACCTACATCACCACGACCTACGAAATGCACGCCACCATGTCCCGCGCGCTGCGCCTCGAATACGACGACGTCGACGAACGCATCGTCGAAGTCGCAGCCCCCAAGGGCGCGAGCACGGACGTCATGAGCATGGTGGACAAGAAGTAGCGCCTGGGGTTTGGGGCTATCCCTTGAAGCGTTGGCCCCCCTTCGCGTATAGGAACCCTCGTCGCGCCGCCCCCATCGTCTAGCGGTCTAGGACGTCGCCCTCTCACGGCGAAAACAGGGGTTCGAGTCCCCTTGGGGGCACCAGCGTCGAACGCCATCCCGCGCGGCGAGCCACA
>JANNEL010000668.1:0-1717 GCA_031378595.1 Alphaproteobacteria bacterium | reverse complement strand
GTGCGCAAAGAAAGGCGCCCGGAGCTCGATCCATCCGACCCCATGCTTGTGCCCGCCGAACCTGAAGCGGCCGACGATCGCCTCGACACGCTCGACCGCGAGGCCCGCATCACCCGCGCGTTGAAGACGTTGCCAAAGGAGCAAGCCGACCTCGTGCACGAGGCGTTCTATCTCGCAAAGTCCCACAGCCAGATTGCCGAAGAAACGAAGATTGCGTTAGGCACTGTGAAGTCGCGCTTGCGCTTGGCCTTCGGCCGGCTCCGCAAGGCTGTCGAGGGTGAGGAGAAGCCGTGAACCCCGTCCTCGTCGAAGTCATCCGTGGCGGCATCGTCGAGAGTGCACATCGCGGCGCGATCGCGGTGTGCGATGCAGCGGGTAAAGTCGTGGCAAGCTGGGGCGGCGTCGCGAACGCCGTCTTCCCACGCTCAGCCTTCAAGTCGCTGCAAGCGCTGCCGCTCGTCGAAACCGGCGCCGCCGATGCGTTCGCCTTGACCGATGAGCACCTAGCGCTCGCCTGCGCCTCGCACTCGGGCGAGCCGATGCATGTCGAACGCGTCGAAGCCTGGCTCGACCGCATCGATTGCCGCGAAAGCGACCTCGCCTGCGGCCCACATCTGCCGTTCTACGAACCGGCGGCGCACGCCATGCTGCGCAGCGGCGCACGGCCGTGCAAAGTGCACAACAACTGCTCGGGCAAGCACACGGGCTTCCTCAGCGTCGCGCGCCATCTGAAAATCGCAACGCAAGGCTACGAGCGCCCCGATCACCCCGTACAAGTCCTGGTGCGCGAAGCGATCGCAAGCCTCTGCGGTATCGACGCAAACGCCATGACGACCGGCATCGACGGCTGCGCCGCCCCGAACTACGCGATCCCGCTCACCGATCTGGCAACGGGCATGGCGCGCCTCGGCGACACGGCGAAGCTGGACACCACCCGCGCGCAAGCGGCCAAACGCATCGTCGCCGCCTGGAAAGCGCATCCGTTGCTCGTCTCGGGAACCGGCCGCGCCTGCGCCGACCTGATCGAAGCCTCACGCGGCCGCGCCGTGGTGAAGACCGGTGCAGAGGCGGTCTTCATGGCCGTGCTGCTGGATCAAGGTTTAGGCGTCGCGCTCAAGATCGACGACGGCGGCACGCGCGCCGCGGAAACCGCGATGGCCAAACTTCTGACGCTGCTCGACGTCGCAGACGAAGCCGCCCCGCAAATCGCCAAACACCTAAACCCGCCGGTCAAAAACTGGCGCGGCGACGTGGTAGGCGAGCGCCGCACGACCGCCGCGCTCGCAAAACTCAAACGTCAGTAAGCCGCCGGCGCCGCCGCGGTCTTCGGTGGTAGCAGCGCGATCGATCGGATGAAGCAGCGGTCGACGAAACCGTTCCGCCCCGCGACGATCACGTCGCCTGGCCGCAAACAAATGCCGGGCCTGGACTCGACGCGCGCCGACCAAGCCCACTTCAGTTCGCGGCAACTGTTTACGAACGTCACGAGATAGCGCTTGCTCGGACCGGTCTCGATGATCGCTGTGTAGTTATCGACCGTCTGGAAATTGTCGATCGTACGAACGAAGGGGCAGGGGGTGGGCGCAGGGTTTCCCGCCTCGTCGCCGGCCGCTGGGCCAACGAATGCGAGAGCAATAAACGCACCGCCAATGAGTGTCCGTTTCATGGGGATGTCTCCAAGTGGGGGTGAAGACGAATATGGCATTCCAGCACCCGT
>JANNEL010000380.1:0-3648 GCA_031378595.1 Alphaproteobacteria bacterium | reverse complement strand
ACAACAACAACAACTGGGACGACAGCTGGCGCTGGTACGTCGGCTTGCGGTTCTTCGACGACGCGTACTGGTGGTACTACGACGACGACTGGTGGTACTGGGACTATAGCGGCCTATGCTGGCGCTCCGGTCATCCGCGTTGGAACTCGTACGGTTGGCAAGACCGCTACTGGCCGCGCGAATGGAGCAACTACCGCTGGCGCTTCTGCTGGTAGGATCGAATGACAGCGGGGCCGGAGAGAAATCTCCGGCCCTAGCCTTTTGCCCCGCCGCCCCCGGCGGCGGTTGTGCGTTTTGCCACAGACTTTGAGCGGTCGTGGCCCCGCAATGCGCCGTACGCGCAAGGAAAACGGGGGCTCCGATGGGAAATCAGGTCGCATCTCTAAGGGCGAGGGCGCGTCATGCCTAAGCGCCTGGTTGTCCTCGGCGGTGGCGCCGGCTCGATCTTCGCGCTGCTGCAGCTGACGAAGGACCCGGCATGGAAGCTAAAGTTCGACAAGATCACCGTCTATCAGATGGGTTGGCGCCTCGGCGGCAAAGGTGCCAGCGGCCGCAGTCAGGATCCGAGATACGGCAAGCGCATCGAAGAGCACGGGCTGCACATTTGGGGCGGTCACTACCAGAACGCGTTCATGCTGATGCGCGAGTGCTACGACGAGGCACTGACCCTTGGCATACCAAACATTTGCACCGGCGTTTTCAGCGGCGCGAAACCCGCCTTCACCCCCTACGCCAACATCTTCGCCGGTGAACGCAAGGGCCCGATCGGCAGCCCGTGGGACTTCCATCGGTTCCAGCCGAAGCCCATGGATGGCGAACCAGGCGATTTTTTGACGCCCGAACCTCAACTCTGGGACATGCTTGTTGAAGCGTTCGAGGTCGTGACCGAGTTTCTTGGGTCGAGCGCAGCGTTGCTGGCTGCGAACAACACGTTTCAGCCCGCCGCTCCATCGGGCACGGTCCTCGCTGCCCTCGCAGTCGTTTCCGCGCAGGTGCAGACGCAGGCAACGCAAACTTTACTGCAAGCAATGTGGACCGTGGACAACGGAAAGATCGTACCCGGCGTGTTGCAGGTCGCGCTGAAACTGGAAAAGCTTGCGCACAAACCCGCCGGCAGCTTCGCGAAGAAGAGTGTTCATGCGATCAACGACTGGATGCTGAGCCAGCTGCAAGACTGGCTTCACAGTTTCGATATTCCAAATCTTGAGGGTGATGCCCGCAAGGCGTGGCTGATCGCGGATGTTGCAGTGGCCACGCTTCGCGGTGTCCTGCGCGACGAAATCGTCGAGCGTGACTTCAACGCGATCGACGACGAAGAATTCACTGTTTGGCTGGGGAAACACGGCGCGCACACGGCCAGTTCCTGTTCCTACACCGTGCAGTGGGTTTACGACTATTGCTTCGCTTACAAGGACGGTCTCGCGCTTGAAGCAAACCGCGCGATCGCGGCCGGCGCCTGCTTGCGCGGTGTCGCGAAGATGTTCTTTGGCCGCAAGGGTCACTTCTTTTATCGCATGAATGCCGGCATGGGCGACACCGTATTTGCGCCAGCATATCTATTGCTGAAGGCGCGGGGCGTCGAATTCAAGTTCTTTCACAAGGTCACGAAGCTCGCGCTGTCAACCGACCAATTGCGAGTCGAACGCATCGACTTGGTGCGTCAGGCCAAGCCCCTGGCGACGGTCGCTGCGATGGGCACGAACTACAATCCTCTCGAGGTCGTCAAAGGCTTGCAGACTTGGCCCGCCGAACCGTTCTACAATCAGATCAGCAACGGCGCGCAGCTGAAGGCGAAAAAGATCAACTTCGAATCGGTGTGGGCCGAGGACTGGCAGGACGCCGAAGCGCTCAGTCTCAATTTCGGCACAGATTTCGACGAGGTACTGCTTGGAATTTCCTACGGTGCGTTGCCGCAAATTGCGCAAGAATTGTTTGCGGGCAACCCGCAATGGAACAGTTGGAAATCGCAAAGCGGAACCACCGTGACGATCGGTTGCCAGCTTTGGTTGACGAAGACATTGGCCCAGCTCGGCTGGAACGGTACCGGCGGGGCGCCGATCGTCTCGACCTTTGAACCGGACCTCTCGACGTGGGCCGATATGAGCCACCTGTTGCCGATGGAAAATTGGCCGGGCGCGACGAAACCTAAGGCTATCGTCTACCTCACAGGTACCTATTACTTGCCCGCGGCACCGCCATCGCTGGGGCAGAACGACTACCCCGACAACTGCCTGAACGACGTGAAGGCCGCAACCAAATCCTGGATCGAGCAAAACCTGCCCACAGTATGGCCGAATGCAGTAGTTGGCGGCGCTTTCAACTGGAACATTCTGCACGATCCCGACGCTGCAGTGGGTGCGGCGCGCCTCGATGCGCAATATTTGCGCGTGAACGTCGAACCCAGCGAGCGCTACGTGTTGTCCCCTCCCGGCTCGACAATGTTGCGCCCGCGCAGCGATCAATCCGGCTATGACAATCTCTGGCTCGCCGGCGACTGGACGCTGAACGGCATCAACGGCGGTTCGATCGAGGCGGCTGCGATGTCGGGCCGCAGGGCGGCGCGTGGCCTTCTGAACGAAGACTTTATCATCCCTGGCGAACCCGATGGAGCGCTGGTGAAAGCACCGGCAAAGAACAAGATGACCGACCCAACACCTGTATTGAGCGCCCCGTATTCCGACTGGCCGTGGTCCGCGTTTTTTGGTCAGGCCGACACCGAGGGTTACGGTGCCATCTTCAATTTGGACGTAGGTACTGTGAGCGGGCTTCTCTGTAGCGGTCTGGTACCACTGGCCCAGTCTGTCAGTCCCCCGGGCTTTCACCCGGTCTTTCTCCTGTTCAATCGGCAGAGCGGCGTACGGCCCAATCTGCTTCCAATTGGCCCGGGATACGACGAGTTGATCTTCGGAATACCGTTCGTGGGGCATACCGACCCCTCGCTGCAGGACGTGCGCCCCCTCATCTACATGCCCGTTCTCTATCTCAACAGCCCGTTGGCGATCGGCTTTGGTCAGTACGGTTGGGGGTTCAAAAAACTATCCGCCACCGTCAATCGGGCAAACGGCAAATACGAAGTGCTCAACGGGAGCGGCAAGTTGATTACTTGCACGGCGGCGCCGGGCGGGCCGCTGGCTGACCAGAGCGGAAACGCGTTTCCCGTCCTCCAACGCTTCTTCGATATGGCAACGGTCAACAAGAACACAATCGGCCAATGGCAGTATTGCTACTATGACATGAACTTCCCCACCGCCAAAGTTGCGCCACTGCCGCTAACGATCGACATCACGGCGGCATTCCAAAATGGGTTGCCGGCCCAAACGATTAACGTGCCCGCATTGCAGGCGAACAATGCCGGCGCGTTTAGGTTCAGTTCCGCGACCACATTGGGCAATCCGCTGCAGAGCTACGCGCTGCGCGATCTTGTTCGCGAGCGTTTCGCGCTATCGCTATAAGTTCCATAGACGCTCCACGCGCCCAGGAAACGGGATGATGGCCGAAAACGCAGACCAAACCGCGCGCTACCTCGTGACCGTGATGATGTGTGATCTCGTGGATTCGACCGCGAGCGTCACACAGTCCGATCCCGAGGAGATGTTCGACTGGATAGCCGACTACAACTTCGTTTGTACGGAAGCCGTGCGCCGGTTC
>JANNEL010000359.1:0-8730 GCA_031378595.1 Alphaproteobacteria bacterium | reverse complement strand
CCGGCACGTCGTGCTGGCCGTCAACAAGCTCGACCTGAAAGACGCGGAAGCCAAAGAGGTGTTCGAGGCTTGGGATGAACAGTTCCGCGCCTTCGCGTCGAAGCTCGGCTTTGCGTCCATCGTGTCGATTCCGATGTCGGCGCTGCGCGGCGACAACGTGATTGCGCCAAGCGCCGTCTTCACCTGGTACAAGGGCCCGACGCTGCTTTCGCATCTTGAAACCGTCGACATCGAGTCCGATCGCCTCGCACGACCGTTCCGGATGCCGGTGCAGTGGGTGAACCGGCCCAACCTCGACTTCCGCGGCTTTGCAGGCACCATCGCCAGCGGCACAATCCGCCAAGGCGATCCGGTCGTCGTCGCGAGTTCGGGACGCTCGTCCATCGTGTCGCGGATCGTGACGATGGACGGCGATCTGGTGGAGGCCGCCGCAGGCGACGCGGTGACGCTCACTCTGAAAGACGAAGTGGACATTTCGCGCGGCGACGTGCTGGCCCCGCCGAACGCACGGCCGGAAGTGGCCGACCAATTCGCAGCACACCTTCTATGGATGGCGGAAGAAGAACTGCTGCCGGGCCGCCAATACCTGATCAAGATCGGGACGAAGACGGTGCCCGCATCCGTCACGGAGCTGAAACACAAGATCGACGTCAACAGCCTGGACTATCTGGCCGCCAAGACGCTTCAGCTGAACGAAGTCGGCTTCTGCAATTTCTCGACCTCCGCGCCGTTCGCGTTCGACCCCTACGGCGAGAGCCGCGAGGGCGGCGGCTTCATCGTGATCGACCGCTTCACGAACGGCACAGTCGGCGCCGGCATGATCGCGTTCGGCCTGCGCCGCGCGACGAACGTGCATCTGCAAGCGATCGACGTGAACAAAGCGTCGCGCGCATCGATCAAGGGCCAGAAGCCGGCGATCCTGTGGTTCACTGGATTGTCGGGTTCCGGCAAGTCCACGATCGCAAATATCGTCGAGCGCAAGCTGCACGACCTGCTGCACCACACTTACATGCTGGACGGCGACAACGTGCGCCACGGTTTGAACCGCGACTTGGGCTTCACGGACGCCGACCGCGTGGAGAACATCCGCCGCGTGGCGGAGGCCGCAAAACTGTTCGTCGATGCGGGAACGATCGTATTGGTCTCGTTCATCTCGCCGTTCCGTTCCGAGCGGCGGACGGCGCGCGGATTGGTCGAACCCGGCGAGTTCATGGAAGTCTTCATCGACACGCCCATCGAAGTCTGCATGACGCGCGACCCGAAGGGGCTCTACAAGCGCGCGAAAGCGGGCGAGATCAAAAACTTCACCGGCATCGACTCGCCCTACGAGGTGCCCGAAGCGCCGGAGATCCACGTGCGCACGGTCGATATCACGCCGGAGGCCGCCGCCGACGAAATCGTCGCGCGACTACGCAGTACGGGTGTGATTCCTTAGGCTCCTACCCCGCCTGAGCGATGTAATCGCGCATCGCGTAGCGTTCGAGGTCGGTATCCTCGATCCGCCGCTTTACGACGTCGCCGATCGAGACGATCCCGATTAGCCGCCCGCCTTCCACGACCGGCACATGGCGGAACCGCCCGACCGTCATCGTCTCCATCAGCGATTCCGAGCTGTCGGTCAGCCGGCAGGTCGCCACGTCGCGCGTCATGATCTCGTCGATTGAGCGCGTGAGCGAACTTGGGCCGCCCTTACAAATCGCATGCACGACGTCGCGTTCCGACACGATGCCGATCACCTCGCCGGCCGCACCGGTCACGACAGCCGCGCCGATGTGCTTCGTCGACAGCACGTCGCATACCTGTTGCAGCGTCGCCGTCGGGCGCACGGTTTCGACCTTGGCCCCTTTGTGTTTCAGAATCGTGGCAACGGTCATAGCTCCTCCTTCATGGTCAGAGCCGCCGGCTCGCCCGCGGAAAACGCCGCGTGGCGCGCAACTGGAGCATTCGGCTCACATGTATCAAAGAGCATGCGCTGAATTCTGTATTCCGGCAATGCCCCTGCTTCGCACTGCACAACGACGTGAGAGCGATCACATCGTCTGGGCACGCAGCATTCTCATGATGAACGAGCGTTACCCAAGAACGACGTTATCGATCAACCGGACAGCCCCGAAGCGCACTGCAAGCGACACCAGCGCACCCGCCGCACCAACGCGCTCAAGCTCTGCCAGCGTCACGGGATCTGCGACACTCGCATACTCCGGCGCTGCGTGTTTCTCGGCAACCAAGATCGCGTTCATGCGCGCACGCAAGACATCCGCATCGCGCTCGCCCGCCGCATGTGCATCGCGCACGGCGCTGAGCGCACGCCACAACACCGGCGCCGCCGCCCGATCCGCCGGCGTCAGCAACGCGTTGCGGCTGCTCATCGCAAGCCCATCCGCCTCGCGCGACGTGGGCCCCGCCACAATCTCAACGCCTAAGTCCAAGTCGCGCACCATCCGCCGGATGACGGCCAACTGCTGCGCGTCCTTCTGCCCAAAGACCGCGTGCGTCGGCCGCACGATGTTGAGGAGCTTCGTCACCACGACCGCGACGCCGTTGAAGTGCCCCGGCCGCATTGCCCCTTCGAGCGGCCGCGTCACCGGCCCGACATCGATCGAGGTCGAAAACCCGGCGGGGTAAATCTCCGAGGCCTCCGGCGCGAAGACGACATCGCAGCCCGCACCACGCAGCAACTCGGCATCGCGCTCCAGATCGCGCGGATAGCGCTCCAAATCACGCTTGTCGTTGAACTGCGTGGGATTGACGAAAATGCTGACCGCGACGCGTGGGCAAAGCGACCGCGCGAGCCTGACCAAGCTCAAATGCCCCTCGTGCAACGCCCCCATCGTGGGAACGAAGCCGAACGGCGCGTCGAGCGGTGCACGAACCTCGCGCATCGCGCCGATAGTGCGAACAAGTTTCACGGCTCTTCGAAACCCTTGAGCGCTTCGGCCAACGTTCCCGCTGCAATCGTCGAGGAGTTGGTCCGGGTCGGAAACGTACCCGCTTCGACCTCTTCACGATAGCTACGCAGCGCTTCCTCAATCAAAGCGCCCGCTTCCGCATAACGCTTCGCATGCCGCGGCGACTTTTCGAACAGGCCTAATATGTCGTGCCAAACCTGCACCTGCCCGTCGCAGCCGACGCCCGCCCCGATGCCGATCGTTGGGATCGAAAGCCGCTTCGTAATCGCTTCTGCCAACTCGATCGGCACAAGCTCCAGCACGATGCCAAACGCGCCCGCCGACTGCAGTGCCAGAGCATCCGAGGTAATACTGCGCGCGCCCGGCGCGTCTTTGCCCTGCACGCGGATGCCGATCTGATGTGTTGCTTGCGGCGTGTAGCCGAGATGTCCCATCACCGGAATGCCGAGTTCGACGAGCCGCCGCACGACCTTCACAACCGGCCCGCCACCTTCGACCTTCACGGCTTGGACGCCGGCCTCGCGCATCATCCGCCCCGCGGCGTTGATCGCATCGTCGATACCCGCATAGGTGAGAAACGGCAGATCGCCAACCACCAGTGCCCGCTCCGTCCCGCGAACCACCGCAGAGGCGTGCCGCACCATGTCGTCCAGTGTCACGGGGATCGTCGTGTCGTGCCCGTGCATGACCATGCCGAGCGAGTCGCCCACGAGCAGCAGCTGAAACCCCGCCCGCTCGGCGAGCTTGGCGGAGGCATAGTCGTAGGCGGTCACCATCGCGACGCGCCGGCCCTCCGGCTTCAACCTCAACAAATCTTGGATGCTGATCCGCATGCCCGTCAGCCTACCGCTTGCGGCGGGGAATCTGGTCGTATCGCGCCGACGATGCAAGCAAATGCAGCATGCAAATGCCCAAACAAAGTCAACGCGTTAACGATCCTGATCGTCCGTGTCCTTGAGCGGCTCGACCTTAACGCCCCGCGCCTTCAACGCCTCGCGCAGCAGAAACTCGATCTCAGCATTCACGCTGCGCAGATCCGCGCCCGCCAAACGCGCGACGGCGTTGAAGAGCGCGGGATCCAGCCTAAGGGCGAAGGCTTTGCGTTCCGGCGGCATGTTACTGGTAGAACGTGCCTGTGTTGACGACCGGCTGCGTCTGGGTGTCGGAGCACAACACCACCAGCAGGTTCGACACCATCTGCGCGCGTCGCTCGTCGTCGAGCTTCACCACGTCGCGTTCGGAGAGCTGGGTGAGCGCTTGCTCCACCATCAAGACGGCGCCTTTCACGATCGTCTGCCGCGCGGCGAGCACAGCTTCGGCCTGCTGCCGGCGCAACATCGCGCTCGCGATTTCGGGGGCGTACGCCAAGTGCGAAAGCTTCGCCCCGTCGATGGCAAGACCCGCGATCGAGACGCGCTCTTGCAGTTTCTCCTGCAACAGCGCCGACACCTGATCCGAGGCAGCCCGAAGCGTCGGCTCGTCGTGCTCCCCGTTGTCGTAAGCGAAGTGCGAGGCAATCTCGCGCAGCGCCGTTTCGATCTGGATGTCGATGAAGCGCTGATAGTCGTCCACATCGAACAACGCGCTCGCCGTGTCGTTGACCCGCCAGACGACCACGGCCGCGATCTCGATCGGATTGCCGCGCCGGTCGTTCACCTTCAGCTTTTCACCGGTGACGTTGCGCACCCGGACCGAAATCTTCTTGCGCGTGTACCAGGGCAACACCCAGCGCAAACCGGCCGCCCGGTCCGTGCCCTTGTAGTTGCCGAACAGCGTCACCGCCGCCGCCTCGTTCGGCTGCAACGCGTAGAACCCCGGCAACAGGATCAACAGCACCACAAACAGTAACCCTGGGATGACCAGCGGCCACGCGTCGTGCTCAACCTTCACGGCGATAATGCCAGTCACGAACGTCCAAATCAGCAACCCCGTCACGACCAGCGTAGCGAGCAGCATGAGCCCGCCGTTGGTTGTCTGCGCGGTGCGCTCCGTCGTCTGCTTCAAGGCTTGAGAAGCCATGGCACTCCCTCTTGCGATCATTATGATATCAATATAGTATCTTTCATCGGACGCGCAAGAGGGCTCTCGCTCGTCGACACTCAGGCGTCAAAGCAAGGGTTTGGCGGAGCTGCGCCGGCGCGCACATCGCGTTGTTGAACGTCGTTCAAACAGTGCCACAACATGTCCCCGAAATATACGATTGCGCCAAGCATCCGCCACGTTGCGCATATCAATAGCCATCGAGAAAGACGCGCTGTTCCGATTGCACAACTGTGAATCGCGTGCGGCAATGGTGCGATGTTGAGTCGCGAGGTGTGCGTGAACCATGACCAGTCACTCTTTCCTGATTGCCCGTCCCGACAAACGACCCCTGTTCGCGAGCCCCGACGGCGTGAACGAAATCGCGCACGCCAGCGATTGGATCCCGCTCGGCTGGCTCGCCATGTTCGAGGCGCGCGACGTGCAACTGGTCGAGGAACCACCCGAATCCCATACCTACGACCCGGAAACGATCACGCGTTGTCCGACGCTGATGCGCAAGAAGGATGCGGCGATCGACATGCTGCAAAAGCGCCGCGCAAAACTGTCGAAGATCCTGCCGCCGTATTTGCAGGAACAGCTCGGCGGCTTGGAAAGGGCCGTGCGCTCCTCGCCAATGCCCTACGTGCAGCTCGTGGTCAGCGACCTCGACATGTTCGCCTCACCGGGCTCGGAACGCAGCTTGCGCCAACTGATCTCGACACTCGACGGCGACGACGTGAAGCAATGGCGCAACCTCCTCGCCCACGTCGACACCGAGATGGGTAAGGATCTCTCGAAGGTGCAGTTCCCCGAACTCAACGGCACCGCCGCGATCGTCGGCTACCTCCCCGAAAAATTCGCCGTACCGACAAAAGCGGAAACCCCAAAACCCGCCCCCAAACAAACCGCCAAAACCAAACCCGGCCAAAAACCCAAAGCACAGCCCGCAAAAAAACAGCAAGCCGGCACCGCGAAGAAGAAGCCGTGGTGGAAGTTCTGGTAATTCCTCCTCTCCCCTTGCGGGAGAGGACATTTTTCGCGTTCAGCGAAAAATGGGTGAGGGGTCGCTGAGTCTCCACCCCCACCGCCGCAGCCTGCATAGACCCAGCGAACCCCTCACCATTTTTCCTCGCTTCGCTCAGAAAAATCTCCTCTCCCGCAAGGGGAGAGGGGAACGTGCGCGCATCACAATATTGCCGCCTTCATTCTTCAGTGTCCGCCCATGGATGCGAAACACAGACGGGGACACACAGGCCGAGCGCGGTCGCTTCGGCGTGAACAAACGGACGCTGAACGCAAGCTCTGGCGGGAACTACGCGCCCGACGGCTTGAGGGTTTCAAATTCAAACGGCAAGTTGCGATCGGCACCTACATCGCCGACTTCATGTGCTTCGAATGCAAGCTGATCGTCGAACTGGATGGGAGCCAACACCTAGATCAACTTGAGTACGACGAGCGGCGCACACGTTGGCTCGAAGCGCAGGGCTTTCGCGTGGCCCGCTATTGGAACATCGACGTGCAGCTCAACCCAGAAGGTGTCGTCGATCACATTTGGCGGATCGCTCAAGAACGGCGCCCAAACCGGGAAATTTGATCGCGCGCCAAATCGACCGCCCGTTCTACGCGAGCGCCGCCACGGACTCGCCAAATCTGGCGTTTATCCCAAGCCCACACTCTGCTTGAACGACTTCGCGATTGGCGCGCCCTCAGATGGCGACTACAGCAAACGCCAACTCTCGAAGGAGCAAGCCTCATGTCCGTGCGCAGCATTGTCATCGCGGCCGCAGCCGCCATCGCCCTTGCGATCCCGGCCGCCGCCGAAGGCTCCCGCGTGAACCTCACCTACGAGAGCGAACACGCGCTGCAAAAACTCTACCGCAGCGAACCGTTCGCCGAGACGATCGCCAGCCAAGCCAAAGCGATCCTGGTCTTTCCGAGCATCGTGAGAGCGGGCTTCATCTTCGGCGGCTCGTTCGGCGAAGGCGTGCTGTTCTATCCTGACCAGCAAAAGCAATATTACAACTCGCTCTCGGGCTCTTGGGGTCTGCAGGCCGGCATCCAAAGTTACGGCTACGCGCTCTTCCTGATGAACGACCGCGCGCTCGAATACCTCGACACGTCCGACGGCTGGGAATTGGGCGTCGGCCCCACAATCGTCATCGTCGACAAGGGCGTCGCCAAGAACCTAACCACGACCACCCTGAACGACGACGTCTACGCCTTCACCTTCGACCAAGCCGGCCTCATGGCCGGCCTCGCCATCGAAGGCTCGAAGATTTCGGAGATCGATCCGTAGGGTTAGTTTCGGCGCACGCCTTTGGCTCGACGCCTGCTTGGAGCGTCACGAAACTAAGCAGGGACGTAGGTCAACCTGATCACGTCTTCGCCAATCCGATCATGGGTCATAAGGCGGAGCGGCGGTCGCGGTCCTGCGAAATATGGTTTGCCGTGGCCAAGCACGACGGGGTGCAGGTAAATGCGATACTCGTCGATCAGGCCAAGTTCGGTGAGGCTTCGCGCCAAGTCCGGACCGGCAACTTCGATCTCCCCCGTGCACCCGGCCTTCAGCTTACGCATCGCGCCCTCGAGATCGTCCTCAACAAGCGTTGCGTTGGGGCCGACCGACTTCAACGAGCGCGAGACGACCCATTTCGGCTGCCTCCGCCACGCCGCCGCGAAGGCTTGTTCATCAGCGTTCCACTCAGGATGATCGTCGTCCCAGTAACGCATGATCTCGTACATCTGGCGGCCGTACACACTGCCCGCCAGCCCCTGAGCCTCCTCGATGAAGTAGCGGAAGAGCGTGGGGCTTGGCGCAAACGCCATATGGTCGACGTAACCGTCCAGGGACTGGTTCATCCCGAACACGAGCTTAGCCATCCCACTTCCTTTCCGCACCGGCACGCGCGCGATTCCGATTGCGCTATGCAATCGGTTGTAAGCTAGCTCGACTGAGTTATATCGCAATTGGTTTTTGGCGTGTGCATCAATGCTCGCGATCGAAGGCTCGAAGATTTCGGAGATCGGTCCTTAAGGCCAAGCGGACGATTTCCGGAACAGCATGACCAGCACACCGCCAATCGCGGCGCAGACGACGTACCGCCCGATCGCGATTGGCATGAAATTCTGCTCGAAGCTCGCGACATGGTTGAACCAAAGCCATGCGGCGATGAAGGGCGCCCATAACGCGAGAACCTCGAGCTCGTAGGTGAGCAAGCCGGCCTGCGATCGAAACCGCGATAGCGCCAAGCCCAGGCACGCCAGCATCAACGAGACTTCCGCACCCTGCGTCCCAAAGGGCGCACCCCAATCGGCGAGCGTGTCCCGCAAGAAGACGCTTCCGGCCCCGAGGGCAAACCCAACGAACGCAAGCGCGACGATGCTTATGGCCGCCGCGCGGATCTCGTGCGACGGGCGTCTGCTCAAGTAGTTCTTGAAAGCAACGACCACCACCGCGCCCAAGAGGTTCAAGCCGAACTTGACGATGTCTGGCGCAATGTCGGTGCTCATGCCGGGCTGCTTCCTTGAGGCTACGGCGAGCGGCGCACTATTGGCGCCTCAATGAACTGGCGGAGCCGGAGCCCTCTGACCCACTGTGCGCCGCTGTCTTCCAGCGTCCGTACACGTACAAACCACGGCAGGTTTCTTCACCGCTCTGTCCGCTTCTGAGTTTACACGTTCGCCGATGCAGCCGCGTGGGTGGTTGATTTGAAAAACCTCACGCTACCTCACGCAAAACCTCACGCCGAGGGTCACGTGAGCCTCCGTGAGGGGCCCTCTTTAGAGGGCCCCACGGGAC
>JANNEL010000654.1:0-1506 GCA_031378595.1 Alphaproteobacteria bacterium | reverse complement strand
ATGATCTCGGTCCAACCGTCGCTGACCAAGTCTTCCTTCTGGAAGCCGCCCGAGAGGAGGATGTTGAAGTTGTCCATCCGTGCCTTCTGCCAACCGGCCGGCAGCGACTTTGCCCACTCAGCGTCGGTCGGGCGGTTCGCGCGGACGTCGATCGACGACGGCGTGCGTTGGAAGACGTAGAGATGCTTCGCCGACGCACCGAGATGGGGCACGCATTGCACTGCGGTGGCGCCGGTGCCGATGATGCCGACGACCTTGTCCTTCAACTTCGACAAGTTCCCGTTGGAATCGCCGCCGGTGTAGTCGTAGTCCCAGCGGCTGGTGTGGAACGAATGGCCTTTGTAGCTCTCGACGCCGGCGATGCCCGGCAGTTTCGGCCGGTGCAGTGGGCCTGAGGCCAGGAACACGAAGCGCGCCTTCATCGCGTCGCCGCGGTTCGTCTTGACCGTCCAGCGCGCGGTCTTTTCGTCCCAATGCATGGACGTGATCTCGGTTTGGAAGACGGCGTCCTTGTAGAGGCCGAACTTTTCGCCGATGGCGCGGCTATGCTTCAGAATTTCCGGTGCGCGCGAGTATTTCTCGACCGGCATGTAGCCGACTTCTTCGAGCAGCGGCAGATAGATGTAGCTCTCAATATCGCAGGCCGCACCCGGATAACGGTTCCAGTACCACGTGCCGCCGAAGTCGCCGCCCTTCTCCACGATACGGATGCGCTCCACGCCCGCTTCGCGCAGGCGCGCGCCAACGAGCAAGCCGCCGAAGCCGCCGCCGACGACGATCGCGTCGACCTCATCGGTCAGCGCCGCGCGGGTGGTCGGCGCGACGTAGGGATCGTCGAGATAGTGGGCGAACTTGCCCTTGATCTCTTGATACTGGCTGTTGCCGTCAGTCCGCAGGCGCTTGTCGCGCTCGGTCCGATATTTTTCACGAAGGGCGTTCGGGTCGAAACCCAGGTCGGGGGATGTGCTCATGCCGATAATTCTGACACAGCAAATCGGGGCTGACAAATAGTCAGCGTGCAGCGACGGTCTGCCTTTGCGCTACGACACACACGGCCGGTACCGGCTTCAGGTCGAGTTCTTCGGTGCGGACATTCTCGAATCCTGCACGACCTAGGATTTGTGAGAGCGTTTCGGCGAACTTCAATGCGTCGGCGCGCGTCGCTTTGGCGTGGCGCGGTTGGTAGGTCGTGGCCAGCAAGCCGCCGGGCTTCAAGAGGCTGTGCATGCGCGCGGCGAACGCTTCTTGGTCGACAAATTGGATGACGTTGATCAAGAACGCTTTGTCGAAGGGCCCTTGATCGGCGGGAACATCGTCGATGGCGCCGACAATCAGTTTCAGCCGCCCTGCCCTCACTGCTTTCGTGTTGCGGCGGCGGGCGTTCGCAATCATCAGTTTGGAATGATCGACGCCGACGGCGGTCACGCTTGCGCGCGAGAGCACGAGACCTAGCGCGATGCCGGGGCCGCAGCCAATTTCCAAAACGCGGTCGCCGCTCATCGGGTC
>JANNEL010000288.1:0-3182 GCA_031378595.1 Alphaproteobacteria bacterium | reverse complement strand
AGAAGCCGGCGGCGCGGCCGGGTACGTTGCTCATCCATTCGATGGCACTGCCAGCGAAAAAGAACTCGAAGACGTTGAGCATCGAGACCCCGACGACGACCAAACCCAGGATCGAGACGATGCGCTCAGGGCCGGCGCTTGCGCTGAAGAGCACCAGCGCCGACACCAGCATCGCAAGGAAGTGCATGCGGCCGGTGAAGAGGCCCATACCCTCAGGACTGATTTCGAAGAACACGTACTGGAGGGTCATCAAGACGATCAGTACAACCCATAGCGCGATGAAGCCCGTGTGTTCGCCGAGCGCGCGGCGCGCGGTGTGGTTCGTCATGTAGACGAAGGCTGCCGCGACATAAACGAGCGCATAAGTGTAGTTCGGCTGCAGATACGCGGCACCATGGTTGAACAGGTAATAGACCGCGTAGGAGTAGAGGCTCAGCAGTGCCGCCGTAGCCACGACGTCGGGAAATCCGATTGCGCTGGCGCGCTTGGCAACGGCGTATCCCGGCACCGTCGTCATCGCCCCCCCAATCCGGCGAGTAGAATGCGCGGCGTCATCAACAGTACCAGCAGGTCCAGGATCAGCGAGTAGTTCTTCACGTAATAAAGGTCGTACCCGAGTTTGATCCGCGCGTCCTCCGGCGTCGAGACGTAGGCGAAGCGCACTTGGGCCCAGCCGGTGACGCCGGGTTTTACCAGGTGGCGTAGTTGGTAGAGCGGTGTGCCTTGGCTCCAGGCGATCACGTTGCCGGGCGTTTGGGGTCTTGGGCCCACCATGCTCATTTCGCCTTTGAGCACGTTGATGAGTTGGGGGATTTCGTCGAGGCGGGTGCGGCGGATGATGCGGCCGACCACCGTCACGCGCGGGTCGCCGATTTCGGTCGAGCTTGCGCCCAGTTTCTCGGCGTCGATCACCATCGAGCGGACTTTTAGGATGCGAAACGCGCGGCCGTTCAGGCCGACGCGCATCTGTTCGAAGAAGATTGGCCCGCGGTCTTCGAGCCATATGGCGAGGCCTGTGAGGAGGGCGAGCGGCAGTGTCGCCAGCAGTAGCCCTGAGGCCACGAACCAGTCGAAGAGGCGTTTGACGGCGATGCGCAGTTGGTTCCAGTTCGAGGACGAGGCCATGATGATATCGTAGGCGGCGCTTTCGTCGGTCAGCGCTTCGCCGAATTCGCTTTCCAGGAACGCTTCCGGCGTTTGGATCACGACTCCTGCGTCGCGGGCCGCGAGCAGAAGCGTCCAATCGGGGACGTGGGCGCTGGACGCGCGGTCGAGCACGAGTTGCTCGAACGGGGATTTGATGGGCGTTGGGGATTGGGCGTCGCCCTGCCCTGCTGCCTCGCCTTCGGGTTCACCCAATGCTGCGGTGAGTTCGTCGCTGGTGAGGCGCGTGAAAGTCGCCTGGTGCGTCGTTTGTGCGAGGCGGTGGTGTGCGAGGCTTTCGAACGTCGCGTCGTCGGCCATCACGGCGATCGTGCGTTGCTGGGCCGCGGCCTTGGCCAGGAAATAGTGTGCGGGCATCAAGATGACGGCCGCGATCAAGTCCACCGCGATGAAGATCAGCACGATCGAAATCGGGATGCGCGTGCCCGGCTGGAAATAGAACAGGACAATCATGCCGAAGAAGAACAGCGTCGCCGCCGTCACGTGCAGCTGCAGGTGCATCGCGCGCGACGCCGCGGTCTTTTGCTCGTACACGCGCATCAGCATTTTGGGGATCATGGCGCCTGCGATCATCAGCGCGCCGTCGGCGATGGAGGGGGCGTAGCCTGCGCTGAACAGGAACGGGGTCAGCGTTTGGCGCACGTACACCGCCACCACGAACGCCATCGCGGTCACGACGGCGGACAGCAGATAGAGATAGAGCTCCATCGTCTGCACGCGCTTGCCGGCGATCCGCAGGTGTTTCATCGATTCGGGTGGCTCAGGGGTTGCCGTTGACCGTGCGGACGCGCGCGGGCGTGGGTCAAGCACGGGGGACGTGTGGGCGGGCGGATTTGCTGCGCCTGCGGCCCGATGTTGTGGATTTCAGGGTGCGCCGTATAGACGTACTACCGCCCCCGCCGAGGGGCGGTCGAACGTTCGAGCACGGATGTGCGAGAAGGTTCGGGTGGGGGGATGAGCCTAGCCTTGGAGGCTCAAGCCCCCCACCCGAAATTTCTGCGCTTCGCTCGAAATTTCGACCGCCCCTCAGAGGGGGCGGTAGAGGCTGTACCGCTGGAGGGGGATCCATGGGACTGAGCGACATCGATATTGCGCGGGGGGCGCGGATGAAGCCGATCGTCGAGGTGGGGGCGAAGCTCGGCATCCCGGCGGACGAGCTGCTTCAATACGGACGCACGAAAGCGAAGCTGTCGTTCGACTTCATCGAGGGGCTCGCGGGGCGGCCGGATGGGAAACTGATCCTGGTGACCGCGATCACGCCGACGGCGGCGGGCGAAGGCAAGACGACGACGACCGTGGGCTTGGTCGACGGCCTTTCGCATATCGGCAAGCGCGCCATGGGGTGTATTCGCGAACCGTCGCTTGGGCCTTGTTTCGGGATGAAGGGCGGTGCTGCCGGCGGCGGCCATGCGCAGGTCGTGCCGATGGAGGACATCAACCTTCACTTCACCGGCGACTTTCACGCGATCACGACGGCGAACAACCTGCTCTCAGCGATGCTCGACAATCACATCTATTGGGGCAATGCGCTGGGTATCGATCCGCGCCGCATCTTCTGGCGCCGCGTCGTCGACATGAACGACCGGGCGCTGCGGCAGATGGTGATTTCGCTGGGCGGCGTCGCGAACGGTTTTCCGCGCGAGGACGGTTTCGACATCACCGTCGCCTCCGAAGTGATGGCGATTTTTTGCCTGGCGCGCGATTTGAAGGATCTGGAGCGCCGGCTCGGCAACATCGTCGTCGCGCAGACGCGTGAGCGGAAGGACATCACCGCGCGCGATCTGAACGCGCATGGCGCGATGACCGTGCTGCTGAAGGATGCGTTGATGCCGAACTTGGTGCAGACGCTGGAGAACAACCCCGCCTTCATTCACGGCGGCCCCTTTGCGAACATTGCTCATGGTTGCAACTCCGTTGTCGCGACCAAGACGGCCCTGAAGCTCGCCGACTACGTCGTCACGGAAGCGGGTTTCGGCGCCGATCTCGGCGCGGAAAAGTTCTTCGACATCAAGTGCCGC
>JANNEL010000283.1:0-2177 GCA_031378595.1 Alphaproteobacteria bacterium | reverse complement strand
CTCGACAGGCCACGCAGCGCCATAATGAACAGCACGCCCGAGACGAGATAGAGAAGCGCGGCGAGATCGGCGGTCATTTGAAGGGCTCTTTGACAGAAATTTGTTGGATCTTTTTCAAAAGCTGACGAATGAATCGAATGTGGGCCCAGCTGGCCAGAAGCATGCCTGTCGCCAAGCCGGCTAAGCCTGCGGACATCAATGCGGACGGCTGATCGTCTTGCCTAACTGAGACTAGCACCCCTGAACTCGCGACTAGACCGACACCAAGCATCATCATAGCTCTCGCTGGAAAGTTGGCTGGATGCTCATTTGGCTCGTTCAACAACTGACGCCATTGTTTCCATGGCAAAACAGCCAGCGAAATTAGCAAGCAAAGGCAGCCCGCTGCGAAAAGGGCCACTTCCACGATCGTCCATTGGCCGATCATCAGCAGTCACTCCCTCGGTGCGTCGAAGACGCCGGCGCGCAGCAGGCCGACGGCGGCGCCGGCCATCCAGATCGCGATCATCGCGACGATAGTGGCGACACCGAAATCTTGGCGGATGTAGACGACAGCGGCGCAGGCGAACATCGCAATGCCTTCCCACAACAGCAGATGCGGGATCAGCTTGTGCGTGTCGGGCCGGTTTGCGAAGAATTGGCCGGCGACGATCTCGCCGACCGCTGCCATCGCGAGGCCGATCGCTACGAAATCGAACAGGGAAGTACCGCCATCTGTCATGCGGCTATTTCTTCTCTTTCTTCTTGTACATCGCGAGCATGCGCTGCGTGACCAAGAAGCCGCCGAAGATATTGACGCTGGCGAGTGCGACCGCGAGCACGCCGAAGATTTTCGCGACCCAACCGCCCTCGCCCGCCGACAGCAAGTCGACGCCGACTGCGAGCAAGGCACCCACAATGATCACCGACGAAATCGCGTTCGTGACCGACATCAGCGGCGTGTGCAGTGCAGGCGTCACGCTCCACACCACGTAGTAGCCCACGAAAATCGCCAGCACGAAGATCGAGAGGCGGAAGATGAAGGGATCGATCGCTTCCATGGTGTTCTCCGTCAGGCTTTCATGGCGGGGTGCACGACTTCGCCGCCGCGCGTCAGGCAGGTGCCTTTGATGATGTCGTCGTTCGGGTCGAGCTTCAGCGCCTTCGTCGTCTTGTCGACGACGGGCGTCAGGACGTTCACGAGGTTGTTCGAATAAAGCGAAGAGGCGTCGGCCGCGAGGCGGCCCGCGAGATTGACCGCGCCCACGATCTTCACGCCGTTCACTTCGATCGTTTCGCCAGCCTTCGTCAGCGGGCAGTTGCCGCCCTGCTCTGCCGCCAGATCGACGATCACGGAGCCCGGCTTCATCGTACGCACCATCGCTTCGGTCAGCAGCACCGGCGCGGGGCGGCCTGGAATCAGTGCGGTCGTGATGACGATGTCTTGTTTCTTGATGGTCTCGGCGATGAGCGTCGCCTGTTTCTTTTTGTAAGCGTCAGACATTTCCTTGGCGTAGCCGCCGGCGGTCTCGGCCTGTTTCGTCTCTTCGTCCTCGACCATCACAAATGTGCCGCCGAGCGATTGGACCTGCTCTTTCGTCGCCAGGCGCACGTCGGTCGCCGAGACAATCGCTCCGAGGCGTTTCGCTGTCGCAATCGCTTGCAGGCCTGCGACGCCCACGCCCATCACGAAGACGCGCGCCGGTACGATCGTGCCAGCCGAGGTCATCAGCTGCGGAAAGATGCGGCCGTAGAGGCCCGCCGCGTCGACAACCGCTTTGTAGCCCGAGAGGTTCGATTGCGACGACAAAACGTCCATCGACTGCGCGCGCGAAATGCGCGGCATGAATTCCATCGCGTAAGTGTCGACGCCGGCACTTGCGTATTTTGCGACCGACGCTTTGTCCGCATATGGCGCCAGCATCGCGACCAGCATCGTGCCGCGCTTCATCTGCGCGAGTTCGTCGTCGGCGGGACGCGTGACCTTGAAGACGAGATCGGCGCCGAACGCGTCAGCCGCACTGCCCACCGTCGCGCCCTGGGCGACGTAGTCTTGGTCTGCGAAATAGGCCGCGCCGCCGGCGCCCGCTTCGACGACCACATCTAGCCCCAAGGCCTTCAACTTCTTGACGCTTGCGGGGGTCGCTGCGACGCGGGTTTCGCCCGCGCGCCGTTCCTTCGGAATGCCGACCTTCATC
>JANNEL010000278.1:0-1871 GCA_031378595.1 Alphaproteobacteria bacterium | reverse complement strand
GTCGCTGTATGATTTTGATCCCCGCGCGCAATTCTGGCTGTTCCTGGCGTTTTTCGCGTCCTTTGCCGTCAAGATGCCGATGTGGCCGGTGCACACCTGGTTGCCCGATGCGCACGTTGAAGCGCCGACTGCAGGTTCGGTCATTTTGGCAGGCATCCTCCTGAAGATGGGCGGCTACGGTTTCCTGCGCTTCTCGCTGCCCATGTTCCCCGACGCTTCGGTCGACTTTGCGCCGTTCGTTTTCGCTTTAAGCGTTGTCGCGATCGTCTATACGTCGCTCGTCGCGCTGATGCAGGAAGACATCAAAAAGCTCATCGCCTATTCGTCCGTCGCCCACATGGGCTTCGTGACCATGGGCCTCTTTGCCCTGAACCGCCAAGGCGTCGATGGCGCAGTGGTTCAGATGATCAGCCACGGCTTCATCTCTTCCGCTCTCTTCCTCTGCGTCGGCGTCATCTACGACCGTATGCACACACGTGAGATCAAGGCTTACGGAGGCTTGGTCAATCGCATGCCGATCTACGCCGCCGTCTTCATGGTGTTCACCATGGGCAATGTCGGCCTGCCTGGCACAAGCGGCTTCGTCGGCGAATTCTTGTCGCTCGTCGGCGCCTACAAGGCCAACACCACGGTCGCCATCATTGCAACGACCGGCGTCATCTTGAGCGCGGGTTACGCGCTATGGCTCTACCGCCGGGTCGTGTACGGCGAACTGGACAAGAAGGCGCTCGCCGACATTGAAGACATGAACGGCCGCGAGATCATCGTGCTGGCGCCGCTCGTCGCGGCAACGTTGTTCTTCGGCTTCTATCCAAAGCCGATCTTCGACATGACCGGTGCCGCCATCGACGGCACACTTGACATCGTCCATGGCAAAATAAGAACCGCCGAGACCATCACGGAGCCGACGCCATGAACCGCGAGTTCGACATCGCGCAGTTCAACGTCGATTTCGCAGCGATGGCGCCTGAAGTGACCCTGTCCGTCGGCGCAATGGCATTGCTGCTCATCGGCGTCTTTGCCGGTGACAAGCGGTCGACCTGGGTGACGCTCGGCTGCGTTTTGCTGCTCGTCGTCACGGCCGTGCTGGTCGCCGCCACGCCGGACACGCGGTCGACCGCGTTCGGCGGCACCGTCGTGCTCGACGGCTTCGCACGTTTCGCCAAACTTCTCGTCCTGGCGGGTTCCGCCATCGCGATGCTGATGTCGCTCGACTATTTGCGCGACGAGAAGCTGACGCGCTTCGAATATCCGCTGCTCGTGACGCTTTCGACGCTCGGCATGCTGACGATGATTTCGGCGAACGATCTCATCGTCCTCTATGTCGGCCTCGAACTGCAAAGCCTCGCGCTTTACGTGTTGGCCTCATTCGCGCGCGACAACGCGCGCTCCACGGAAGCAGGCCTGAAGTACTTTGTGCTCGGCGCCTTGTCGTCCGGTATGCTGCTCTACGGCGCAAGTCTGCTCTATGGCTTCACAGGCGCGACTGGGTTTGAAGGCATCACGGCCGCCATCACGCGGGACGGCATCAGCATCGGCGTCCAGGTCGGCGCGGCATTCGTCTTAGCTGGCCTTGTGTTCAAGATCTCCGCCGTGCCGTTCCATATGTGGACGCCCGACGTATACGAAGGCGCGCCCACGCCGGTCACGGCCTTCTTCGCCGCCGCGCCGAAGATCGCCGCCATGGCCTTGATTGCCCGCTTCATCTTCGGCGCGCTTGGTCCCGCGGAAGGCGTGTGGATGCAAATCCTGGCGCCGGTTTCCGTCGCCTCGATGGTTTGGGGCGCACTCGCTGCTATCGGCCAAACGAACATCAAGCGCCTGATGGCCTACTCGTCGATCAGCCACATGGGCTACGCGCTCATCGGCTT
>JANNEL010000241.1:0-3643 GCA_031378595.1 Alphaproteobacteria bacterium | reverse complement strand
GGGCGGCATTGTCGGAATTTATCGCATGCTGTTCGAGCCGGACGATGAACCAGAATTTTCCAGCGCCACCGCGGTAGTATCGACCATATCGATGGGTATCGGGCTGATGTTGGTAGCGGATAGTGTGTCGCCGCAATTCACTGGGTATCCGCTTCTTTATCTTTGGTTGTTCATTGCTGGAATTCCCATCGCCGGGGGTTACTACCTGATCCGGAAAAAGCTTGGCGAACTCACGGGCCGCCCCACAGCAGTTGCCGAGTCCGGAACCCCGGCTCTCGGCATGTTCATCTTGGGCAGCGTTGCAATTGTGTTCCTGGACCTCTTCGCGTCACGGGTTTGAACGGACCCGTCGCTTTGTTGCGTGTCGCCGCCGCTCACCACGTCCCCGTGTTCTGCATCGACAGCCACGGCTCTTGCGGCGTCAGCGCCTTACCCTTCTGCAAAAACTCGATCGAGATCTGATCCGGCGAGCGCACGAACGCCATGCGGCCGTCGCGCGGCGGGCGATTGATCGTGACGCCCGCCTTCATCAACCGCTCGCACGTCGCGTAGATGTCGTCGACCGCGAACGCGAGGTGCCCGAAATTGCGCCCGCCCGCATACTCGTGTTCGTCCCAATTGTAGGTGAGTTCGATCTCCGCATCCGGGCTCTCGGGCGCGGAGAGAAAGACGAGCGTAAAGCGCCCGCCTTGGTTTTCTATGCGTCTGGTTTCGTTGAGACCTAGCTTGTTGACGAAAAAGTCGATCGCGGCGTCAAGATTGCCGACGCGCAGCATCGTGTGCAGGTACTTCATGGATCGGCCCCTCGTTTCGCGCCGCCAATAGCAGCCGCGCGAAACGCTGTCGAGTGTCAGCGTTGCTGCTTGTCCCGCGCGCGTTGATAGGTGGGCAACGCTTGCAGTCGTTCGCGATAGGCCGCAAGCGGCGCCGGCAACACCTTGCCCAGCGCGCCGGCCGCAATCCCAAGCGCGGTGATCACCGAAATGTCGGCAAGCGTTAGACCGGAGCCCACGAGATACGGTCGATCGCCAAGCGTCGTTTCGACGAAGGTGACGAACTGGTCGAGCCGTTGATCTTGCGCGCGTTGCGACCAGTTCTGCTTGTCCGCGTCCGGCGCCCCGAATTTCGCCATCAACAGCGTGTTGACGAAGGCGCCCATCGAAGCCTCGCTGAACACGGTGAGCTGCAACACACGCGCAAGCGCCACGGGATCGTTCTTCGGCAACAACGGCGTCGGGCCATAACGCTCAGCCAGATAGAGCATGATCGCGACCGACTCGTTGATCGCCACCTCGCCGTCCTGCAAGAACGGCACGTTACCGATGGGGTTGAGCGCGCGGTAAGCGTCGCTCACCGGAAAGTTCACGGCCTCCGCCTCGTAGGGCAGCCCCATCTCTTCGCACTGCCAGAAGAGACGAATCCCGCGCGCCCCACGCGGGAAGTTCCAAATCTTGATCGTCATGCGCTCACCTAGTGTTAGCGTCGACCCAATCACCCGTCCGCACCCCAGTTCAAGTCCCAAGAGACAGGGCAGAGCACGTTCGGACAACAAAGCTTGGCGCGAGCCCAGGCGCCCGCTTGTGACGGTCGCTCGCCCGCCCTTCTATCGCCCAATGGTGAACGGCAATCGATGGGGCAGCAATGTGAGCGGGACAACACGGGCAATCTTGATCGGCGGAGCGGCAGCCGGTGTCCTCGACATTCTTTACGCCTTCGTCGTCTACGGTCCGCTGAGCTACGGCCTGACGCCCGTTCAAGTGCTGCAGTCTGTGGCGGCGGGTTGGATCGGCCGCGACGCATCGCGTGACGGCGGCTTGGCGACCGCGGCGCTCGGCCTGGCCACGCACTTCATGATCGCAACCATCATGGCCGCCGTCTTCGTCATTGTTGCAACGCGCGTCAAAACACTAACCGCCGAGCCCATCGTCAGCGGCCTTCTCTACGGCCTCGTCCTCTATGTTATGATGAACTACGTCGTCGTGCCGCTGTCGGCCGCCGGCGCGAACGGTCACTTCGCGACAAGCCTCGCCGACGCCACCGAGCGCCTGCAAACCGCGTTCAGCGCACTCCGCCCAAAAGATCCGTGGCAGCTCGCCGGTACGGTCTTCACCCACACGGTTTTCGTCGGTGTCCCCATCGCTCTCGCCGCGCGATGGGTGCTGGGTCGTTAGCGCGCCTCGCGTTGCAGATCGCCGGGGGTACGGCCGATCACGGCACGCATCGCGCGCGCGAGATGGCTCTGATGCGCAAAGCCCGTCGCTGCCGCGACCTTGGCGAGCGGTAATCCGCCCGCTTGAATGAGTTCGGCTGCGCGCGCAACGCGCCGCCGCACGACATAACGGTGCGCCGGCACGCCGATCGCAGCCTTGAACAAACCCTTGAAGTGCGAGGCACTCACCCCCGCGACTTGCGCCAAGCGTGCCAGCGTGAGCCGCTCGTTCAAATTCGCGTCGATGTGATCGCAGACGTCCGTGGTCTGACGCCGGCTAAGCGCGCGCTTCACCCGCGCATGCCGCACGATCGAATGTTCCTTGATCAGCCGCGTCGCAAGCGCAACGCCGAGGCCCTGCACAAACATCGGCTCGACGTCTTTGCCTTCACTCAAGGCAGCATCAAGCGCCCAGCCCAAATGCTCGATCTGCGGGTCGCGCGCCTGGATGCGGGGCAGGAGTTCCAGCGTCTTGGGGTCGAGCCCAAGACGCTGCGCCACCTTGTTCAAGAATCCAGGATCGATGCGCATGACGAGAAGCTCGATCGGCCCGTCGTCGATCCAACGCGCGGCCTCTCCCTTCGGCACGATATCCATGTCGCCGCGCCGCATCAGCCCGATGTGATGCCTCCCGCCGCGCATGCTGTCGACGCGAACCGGCGGCCCCACAATCAGCGAAACCGTGTGCACGGGCGCGCCGCCCGCGTTCTCGACCGGGCCGCCCGGATATGATTTGCGCTCCACAGTAAATCCGCGCGCCGGTATCTCGATCGACGCGACGCTGCGCAGGGGTTTTGCCATCGGCGAAGTCTGCACATCGGCCGCGGCCGGAACAATCCCGACGCCGCCCCCGATGCCGTTGATGCGATGGCCGTTAAGCGTCTTCAGGTCCAAAGCACGTCCTCCGCCGAAGCGGCCATGCTGCAGCACCACGCCAACCGCGCGCCATCGTGTCTGCCGGGCGACCGGCCAAGTTGGCCGCCGAACGTGCTCAGCCGCGTCCGTTTCGGCTCAACGTGAGGGCCGCTCCGTCCGCCCACCGAAGCGCGACGGCGCAAAGCGTGAGCCGCGTCCCCGTGCCCGCGCGCACAACCGGTCGATCTCACTCTTGTCCTTTGTCGTGCCCCAAATACGAAGCGGGGACACGTCGACATCCTCAAGTTCCAGCGCAAGCAAAACCTGCGTCCAGCCTTCGCATTTGCCGGCCGCCGCCACCTCGCGAATACGCGGCATCAGCACATCCTTGCCGGTGCGCCCGGTGACGAATTTCTGCGCGAGCCGCTGTGTCTCGCGTGCGGCGGCCTTGTCGTGCCGTTCGGGGTGTCGAGCTTTCCACAAAATCACGGTCATTCGGTCGAACCATTCGGGTGGGGTGAGTCTTGCGTAATTGTTCGCTATTTGTTCCACTAAGTCAATGCCCGAACCCAACCGCGC
>JANNEL010000228.1:0-2667 GCA_031378595.1 Alphaproteobacteria bacterium | reverse complement strand
GCGATCGCCGCGGCGTGCGCGTCGGCCTTGTCGCCATCGGCCGCTTCGAGGTTCATCGCGACGCGCTTGCCGTCCGCTTCCGCTTGGAACGCGACGGTGCGCGGATGCATGTTTACGACCCACAGACAATCGTCGACGACCTTGAACAGGATTGTCGCGCAGGCCTCGCCACACTCGCCGAGCGGCGCTGCAGGTGAAACCGCGGCCGCCGGCGCAACGGCTGCGACCGGTGCAACGGCCGTCGCAGGTTCCGGTGCAGCCGCTACCACGGCAGGCGCTGGGGGCTTCACGCGGGGCAACGGCGGATAAATCGGCGGCGGTGCAGGTTTCGCGCGTGGCAGCGCGGGACCTGCGGCTACGACTGGTGCCGGTGCGGCGGCTGGCGTCGCGGCGGCAACCGTTGTCGATTCTGCTGCCGCGACCACGACGGGGGCGGGCTTTGGCTTCGGTGGCGTCTTGGCGCCTGCCGGCTTCAGCGTGAAGTCGGGGCTGTCGGGCATCGCGCGCAAGGTCGCGAAGCGAGCATCATAATGCGCTTCGCCACGGGTGAATTTTTCGCAGAGCCCTTTGTCCTGCTTGATCGTCTCGCCCGGCGCCAAGATCGTCATCATCATCGACGATTGATCGGCGACCGTTGTGAGTTGAATGGCTTTGTCGCCGGCGTTCTTGAATGTGCAGCCGTCGCCACCCGGCGCGATGGCCGAACACGCCTCTCCCGCGCAGGTTCCGCCCGCCATTGCCCCCGGCGCCGCCGCTAACGCGACGGCCGCGATCAAGACCCTTACGCTGTTCACGACCGCTTCCCTCAAAGCGCAACCAAGGGGAGAATACGCGAGTCCCACCGCCTGCAGAAGGGGGAAGTTGCGTCGGTTTCCGCCGGTTATGCGGTGACAGCGGCTTTTAGGCGGTCTTTGCGCCAGGTGGCCGGCGGCACACCCAGTTCCCGCTTGAAGGCGCTGGTGAAGGCCGCTTCGGACTCGTAACCGATGTCGAAGGCGATTTGGGCGAACCGGTTCGACGGTTTTGCACTTTGCCGTGCCGTTCAAGGCCGAGGGCGTGAAGATCCTCGACACGAGGCGCGTGATGGGCATGCGCGGCACCGGCTCGAACGATGTCGAGTTGAACGATGTGTTCGTACCGGACGCTGCGATCTCCGGCCGCCGTCCGCAAGGCAAGTGGCATGCGTTGTTCCATTCGATCTCGATGGCTGGCGTTTCCGATTATCTACTCCGCGTATATGGGCGTCGCCGACGGTGCTCGCGCGAAGGCCATCGCGATGGCGCGCACGACGCCGGGACCCGACACGACGACCCGGCAGATGATCCGCCGCACACTTGTCGCGCAGAACGCGATCAAGACGGTCGAGCGCGCGATGGAACTCGCCGGCGGCACCGCGTTCTATCGCGACAGCGGTCTCGAACGTGCGTTCCGAGATGTGCAAGCAGCGCGCTATCACCCGCTGCAGGAAAAACCGCAACTGCGTTACACGGGACGCGTGGCGCTGGGCCTCGATATCGACGGGTAGCGCTATCGCTCGCACCCACTCTTCTGCTTCGGCGTCACCTAACGGCCTGGCCGTTCGCAGGAGGAACGTCACTTGCGCGTTGCGTTTTGGACATCTTCTGCCAGCTCCGCCAGCAACGCGTACTTGCCGGTCCGAGCAAAGTACCGCGCGATACTTGCGCGTCGCGAGCGGGCGACGCGCCCGTCGGCGCCGGCGCGATACTGGAGTTCGGCCGCAACCGCCCAGTGGAACAATGCTTTGCTCAATAGGCGATCGTCGCTTCTGCCAGCACGTTCATAAAGCATTCCAAGCACTGTGTTCGCCGTCGAGTCGCCGTGTTCGGCAGCGCCTTCGAAGAGCGCGAGCGCCTTGCGTTCGTCCCGCCTCACGACGATCCCGTCGTAGTAAAGATACCCAAGTTCGAGATCGCCAACGGCAGCTCCAAGCCGTGATGCTTGTTCGTAGGCCGCCGCCGCTTTGCGCCCATCGTAGGCGCGAAACCCTTGCTTCGCATGCAACCGCGCCATTCCGACAAAACCCATCGCATAACCGGCGTTCGCTGCGCGCGCGAATGCCGCGAAGGCCTCGTCGTCTTTCCGCCGCTCAACCAGGATCCGGCCTAGCTGATACTGGAAGCGCGCAATCGAAGGCTGTGCGGCGGCGGCCGTCGCACATGCTTGTTCAAGCGCTCCAAGCTCGATCGGCAACTCGGCGCGGCCGGGGCCAACAAGATTTGGATCCACAGGATCGCCCGCACCCGCATCGCATGCATCGATCTTTTTTTCCTCCTTGTGTAGCGCATCGAGAAGCAATGCCGCGCGATCGCCGCCGCCCAAAACGATGGACGACGCGAGCCAGGCCGCCGCCTGCCGTCGTTCGGGCGGCGGAACCCGAAAGTCGGCGCGCCACAGCAAGCCGCGTCCGGGACGAACGACGGCGAAGACATGCGTGCCTGCCGGGTCGAACATCGCGCGCTCCACTTCACCCTCGTGCATGAAAGGTGCACCAAGGCGCGCCCCGGTTCGCGCATCCCAGATCGCCGTCGTCTTGTCGCTAGAGGCTGTGACGATGCGGGTGCCGTCCGGGCTGAACGCGGCACTAAGTACACTGTCGCCGTGACTGAGCGGCGGCCCGATTTCGGCGCCGGTCGCGACGTCCCAGAT
>JANNEL010000177.1:0-1859 GCA_031378595.1 Alphaproteobacteria bacterium | reverse complement strand
GTCTTTGCGGCTTGGCGTTCAATCTGGTTGCCGCGTCACATCCGGCGTGACGCTTCCTCGGGTGTCAGCAGCGTCAGGGCGAGTGCGTGGACGCGGCCTTTGAGTTCCGCGTCGAGCACGTCGTGCACTTTGCGGTGACGCTCGACGCGGTTCAGGCCTTCGAAGGCTACTGACACAATCGCCACACGGAAGTGGGTTTCGCCGCCTTCGCGCGAGCCGGCGTGACCGTGGTGCTGCGCAGACTCGTCGCGCACGTCGAGGCGCAGCGGCGAAAAAGCGGCGTCAAGCTTTGTCCGTATGGTTTCTGCAATCGTCATTTCAAAGCGCTCGTGAGTCATTCCCAGAACAATGTCAAGCGAGAGGTTTTCTTGTCTTCTTAACCGGTCGTTCCCATACTTCTTCGTGCCATGGGCGAGAACACGAAACAGGCGTCACGTTGGGCACAGGAGCTGCGAGTCAAACGCCAGCCTGTGATCAAACCGACGCGTCAGTGCGACAAGCCCGGGTGCGAGGGCGGCGGTTCGCACCGCGCGCCGAAGAGCCGGAACTCGCTCAACGAATACTACTGGTTCTGCCTCGACCACGTGCGCGAGTACAATCAGTCGTGGGACTTCTTCAGAGGCATGACGCCGGGCGAGATCGACGCTTATCAACGCGCAACGCTGACCGGCCTTAGGCCGACGTGGAAGCTCGGCGGCGGCGCGCAGGGGCCCAATGAGAAGCTGCAATTCTACTTCCGCGGCGCGTATGTCGATCCGTTCCTGATCTTCGACGACGGTCCAACCGGGACCGAAGCGAAAGCGGGTGCGGCAAACCGTAACGGCACGCCGGAGCGGAAGCTGACCAAGATGCAGCAGTCGAGCCTCGATACGATGGGGCTTGAAGCGACCGCCACCTTGCAGGACGTGAAGGCGCGCTTTAAGGAATTGGTTAAGCGCTACCACCCCGACGCCAACGGCGGCGATCGCGGCGCCGAAGAGCGGCTGCGTCAAGTCATCAAAGCCTATGGGCAACTGCGCTCATCCGGTTATTCTTGAACTGATTTGACGAGACCTGCTTCCTCTTCGCGCGAGGGGCGCGCGAGTTGAGGATGCACCGACTTTGCCACGGAAGCCTGAAAGCATGACAGCGCCACAAAGCGGTCTGGCGACCGATAGCCAGCCCGACACCACCATCGACGCCAAGAAGGCGTTCAACATCGACGTTTCGATGAAGGTGCCTGCCTTCTCGAAGCCGAACGAATACGTGCCCGACCTCGATCCCGCATACCGGTTCGATCGCGAGACGACGCTGGCGATCCTCGCCGGCTTTGCGTTCAACCGGCGCGTGATGATCCAGGGCTATCACGGCACCGGCAAGTCGACGCATATCGAACAGGTGGCGGCGCGGCTGAACTGGCCGTGTATCCGCATCAACCTCGACAGCCATATCTCGCGTATCGACCTCGTCGGCAAAGACGCGATCGTCGTGCGCGAGGGCATGCAGGTGACCGAGTTCCGCGAAGGCATTCTGCCGTGGGCTTTGCAGCATCCCGTCGCGCTCGTGTTCGACGAGTACGATGCAGGGCGGCCGGACGTGATGTTTGTCATTCAGCGCGTGCTGGAGCAATCCGGCAAGCTCACACTGCTCGACCAGAACCGCGTGATCCGCGCGCATCCGTCCTTCCGCCTGTTCTCGACCACGAACACGATCGGGCTTGGCGACACGACCGGCCTCTATCACGGCACGCAGCAGATCAACCAGGGTCAGATGGACCGCTGGAACGTGGTCACGACGCTGAACTATCTGCCGCACGACAAGGAAGTCGAGATCATCTTGGCGAAGGCGCCGCATTACACGGGTGCTGAAGGCAAGAAGAA
>JANNEL010000164.1:0-5625 GCA_031378595.1 Alphaproteobacteria bacterium | reverse complement strand
CTTTTGCTTGTGTGTAGGCGCGCACGACGCCCGCGACCGAGTTGCGGTCGGTGATGCCGATGGCGGCGTAGCCGAATTCGTGCGCTTGTTTGACGAGTTCTTTCGGATGCGATCCGCCGCGCAGGAATGTGTAGTTCGTCGTGGTGGCGAATTCGATGTAGCGGGTCATGCGAAGAGCCCATGGACGAACCAGCGCGGCGCGTTGGTTTCGCGGGCGTAGAGACCTTCGCGGTAGAGCCAGAAACGCCGGCCTTGCGCGTCCTCGACGCGGAAGTAGTCGCGGGTGAGCGGGCGGCCTTCGCCGTCGCGCCACCATTCGGTTGCGATGCGTTCGGGGCCTTCGGTCGCGGCCACTTCGTGCATCACGCGGCGCCAGCGGAAGCGCGCGGGCGGGCCGTCTGGCACTTCGGCGATGGCGTCGATTTCTTCCGGGCGCTCTAGCACGCGCAGAGGACGTTCGCAGACGGCGTCTTGCGGGTGCGGTTTTCGTGCGGGTGCGGGCAGCGGGCCATTGCGCGCGGGTGCTTCGATGACAGCGTATTCGGGGATGTGGCTTTCGGCGAAGCCCAGACGCTTCACGCGCAGCATGCCGAAGCGCACGCCGAGGCGGTCGATCAGGTGGTCGACATCGTCGTTGCCGTGCGCGCCGTTGACGATGTCGGTCTGTGGCGCGTTCGTCTTCTCCGCGGTCGTCACGGCGAGGCGCACGACGTCGAAGCCGAAGCCGGGGTCCAGTTCGTCGGCGAGTGAGGCGAAGCGTTCTCTGAACAGGCGGCAGAGTGCTTGCGGGTCGCGAAGCGGTTTCGAAGTTGCGACCGAAAGGCGGCGGACGGCGCCGTCGACGCGGTAAAGCGTCACCTGCAGTGCGCGGGCGCCTTCGCCGCGTTCTTCCATGCGCTTCGTGAGTTCGAGCGCGAGGTGTTCGACGACCTCCAAGACGTAGGCCTCGTGCGTGACCGGTTCGGCGAAGCAGCGTTCGGCGATGTAAGGCGGTACGGGCAGGCGCGGGGTGATCGGTTCTTCGACCGCGCCCAAGGTTTCATCGAGGCGGCGGAGCAGGGCTGCGCCGAAGCGGGCGGCGAGCGGCGCGCGCGGGCGATCGACGATGTCGGCGATTTTCTTCAAGCCAACGCGGGCGAGGGCGTCGAGCTTGTCCGCGTCCAGGCGCAGGGCGGCGAGCGGCAGGGGTAGAATCGTTTCGCGCAATTCGGTGTCGTCGATGACGCGTTTGTCGCCGAACCTTGCGAGCGCCCAGGCGGCGCCGACGGTGCCTGCGATGGCGGTGCGTGCGGTGAAGCCTTGGAGGCCCAGCTTTCGCACGATGTCTTTGCGCATCGCGTCTTCGCCGCCGAAGAGGTGCGCGCAGCCGCTGATGTCGAGCATCATGCCGGCGTCGCTTAGCCCCACGAGCGGGGTGTAGCGGCCGAGCCAGTCGCAGACCGCTTCGGCGAGGCGCTGGTCGGCGGCGGGGTCGGCGTGATCGACGACGAGGCCCGGGTGCATCGCGCGGGCGTCGGCGAGCGGCATCCCTGCGCGCAGGCCCAGCGTGGCGGCGTGGGCGTTCATCGCGGTCAGGCGGAGTGCGCTTTTGACCTCCGTAACGACAACGCGCGGATCACGCGGTCTTGGCGAGCTGCCACGTTCGATCCGATCGGTCGGCAAATGGACGAGCCAGACGGCGAGATAGCGGCGGGATTGCAAACGTGCGCTCATGGGATTGCCATTCGACGCGCCATTGGCCGCACTGGCCAAAGCGATTTTTCACAAGATCAAGCTGGAACGTGGGAGGCCCGAGGCCGCCGAAGATGTCGGGCGTGCTGGGTGCGGATGCGATTTGCCAGCGTGTGGTCGCGGCGTTCGGTTCGATGTCGCTTGCATGGCGCAGGATGAGGCCAAGGCCGCCACCTTCTTGCGCGGCGAGGACCAGACGGCGTGTCATCGTGAGATCGAGCACGCGCGTGGCCGGCGGGAACTCCGCAATGACGGCAGCGAAGCCACGGCACTTTAGGGCTTCGCTCATCGCCCAGAGCACGTCTTCCGCGCGAGGCACGTTCAGATAGATCAGCGCGCGCGTGTCGACGCCGGAAAGCGCCAGGCCCGGCAGATAGGGACGGCCGAATTCGGCGGCGGTGAAGTCGTGCTGAATGTAGAGCGTGTGCGCGGTCGGCGTTTCGGCGCGCGCGGCGAGGCCGAAGACGAAGCCCGCGGCCGAGGCCATATCGGGTGCCCCCTTCGGCATGATCTCGTGGATCGTGCCGCGCATCAGGCCGCCGTTTAAGGTCGCGTCGATCTCGGCCACGCCGGTCGCGATGGGCGGGCGGGCGCGCGGGTCGGGCTTGCGCAGGCAGGCGGCCTCGATCGCCGCGATTGTTTGGCGGAGCGCGGTTGTGTCTCCGGCGCGGCTTGGATCCGCCCTTTTCCGGCTGGTGGCTGCGGGAAAAGCGAAAAACGAATCCGTTAGATGCGTTTGCTCGGCGGATTTCTGCGGGTTTTGGTGTTCGGAATCCGTTTGGAATCCGTTTGGAAGCCGTTTGCGGAGGGCTTCTTCAAAGGACACGTTATCGGCCGTCGCCATCGCTTTTGGCACGGGTCAGCCTCTCTTTGCTCTTGCAATTGTTCTATGTTTGTTCTATCGTAGGTGGCATCGAGAGTCAAGCACGTTTCGCCGTAGTTCGAACAATTTCGGTGACATAATATAAGCGCTTGTGGCGCGGACGCCCTTTGAATTGAAACGCCAAGATCGCCAAGCGGCTCGTGTACCTCGCCAACGCGAGGTGCTGCGGCGAGGCTCGAATGATTCACGCCAAGACGCTAAGCCGCAAAGAAGTCTCACACGATGGGACGATGAATACGATGGACCAATCGCGCGCTGCAGGCGCGCAACCGATGTTCGATTGGCGCTACGCGCCGATGCGATCACTCATCGTTCCACCGCGTGAGGTTTCTTCTTTGTGCTTGGCGCCTTGGCGTAAAAATCACGGCGTCATCATCGCAATATGTGGCCGAACGCCAACAAGCCGCTTGGCGATCTTGGCGTTTCAAAAACAGCGTCAACGATTCTCCGACGCTGGTAGCGGGCCGGTCAGCGGTTTGAACGCTTTCGCTTTGGTGTGGGCTTCGGTGCGTTGGGCGGGGGTGAGTTTGCCGTGGAGTGCGCCCATCGCGGAATCGGGCGGCGGCTTCATGATGTCGAACTTCGTTTCGGGCAGCATCTTGAAGCCCTCCATCGCGCCCAAGATGTACCACATATAGGACTCGACCAGGTCGGCGCGGCCGGCGTCGCCGGTTTCGAGCATGAGCCCGGTGTTGTACATTGCGGGGCCGTGGCCGTATTTCGCGCCCCATAAGTACCAGCGGGCGGCCTCGGACAGGCTTTCGGGGACGCCGTAGCCGTTGTCGTAGATCGTACCCAAATCCATCATCGAGCGGCGCTCGCCGCCCATCGCCGCTTGAAGGTGGTATTGGCGCGCCTTCACGAAGTCGCGTTCGATGACGCCGCGTTTGCCGTCCATGTATTCGACGCCGAGGCGGCGCGCGGCCTCGATGTCGCCGGAAGCTGCGCGCCCTGTCCACCAGGCTAGAGCTTCGGCGTAAAGTCCGCGGCGGTAGAGATCATCGCCTTCAGTGCGTGCGGCAGGTGCGGATTGTTCGGCCTGGGCGACGGTCGTCACGAGCACGAAAGGGATGCTTGCCGCGGCGATTGCTGCGAAGGCGAGGCGGGCGAGAGTGGTCATCGGTGGTTCCACGCATGTACTTGGGTCAGCGATTTTGCAGGGCCGGATTGGGGAATGCTAGTGGGGTTCGAGCCCAAGTTATATTGCAGGCGGCGCTTCGATTGCGCATGGTCCGGCCCTCAAAAGGAAGTGATCGATGGCGCTGAAGATTGTGGGTTCCGGCCTCGGGCGGACCGGCACGAAGTCGTTGCAGACGGCACTCAACATGCTGGGGTTTGGGCCCTGTCACCACATGGTCGAGGTGTTCGCGCATCCGGAGAGCGTGCCACTGTGGATCGAGGCCGGTCACGGACGGCCAGATTGGGACAAGATTTTTGTAGGCTACGGATCGATGGTCGACTATCCGGGCGCGTTCTATTGGCGCCAGATCGCGGCGCATTATCCGAGCGCCAAAGTGCTGCACTCTGTGCGCGATCCGGACAAATGGTTCGAGTCGACGCAGTCGACGATCTTCGCGCCGGGTTCGCTGGTGACGCAGGACGACGGGCCGATGGCGCCGTTCTTCCAGAGCTTCACGAAAGACTTTCGCGCGCATATGCACGACCGAGCCTACATGACGGATTATTTTCGCCGCCACACAGAAGAGGTGAAACGCACGATCGCGCCCGAACGGTTACTCGTTTATGAGGCGGGGCAGGGTTGGGGGCCGTTGTGTAAATTCCTGGGCGTGCCGGTGCCGGACGCGCCTTATCCGTCGGAAAATTCGCGCGCCGAGTTTGTTGCGCGAGTAGCGGCAGCGAAAGGGCATTGAGGTTCGCCGATGGCGCGCAAGGTCACGATCTATCACAATCCGAAATGCGGCACCTCGCGCAACGTGCTCGCGCTGATCCGCGAGGCGGGGATTGAGCCGACGATCATTGAGTATCTAAAGGACCCGCCGTCGCGAGCTGAACTGATATCGCTGATCAAGCGGTCGGGCGGCACGGCCCGCGACATGCTGCGCGCGAAAGAGGCGCTTGCGGGCGAACTTGGGCTCAGCGATCCGGAACTGAGCGATGCCAAGATCGTCGATGCAATGATGGCGCATCCGATCCTGATCAACCGGCCGATCGTGGTGACAGAGCGCGCCGTAAAGCTGTGCCGGCCGCCGGAAACAGTGCGCGAGATTTTGACCAACAAGTGAGGATGCCATGAAAGCTGCCGTCTATTACGAGAATGGTCCGCCGTCCGTGTTCAAGTATGAGGACGTGGAGGATCCGATTTGTTATGCGCCGGGCGTCGTCATCAAGGTTGAGGCGGTCTCGATCGAAGGTGGCGATACGCTGAACCGGCTCGGCGGGGCGCTTCTCACCGCGCCGCATATTGTCGGGTACCAGGCGGCGGGCACGATCGTGCAGGTCGGCAAGGAGGTCACGCACCTCAAAGTCGGGCAGAAGGTCGTGACGGTGAATGCGTTCGGCAGTCACGCCGAATTGCGTTCGGTGCCGGCGCGCAATGCGTGGGTGATCCCGGACGGGTTCGACGTGCGTGAGGCTTCGGCGATCCCAGTGCCGTTCGGGACGGCGGACGATTGCCTGTTCGAGTTCGGGCGGTTGAAGGCCGGCGAGACGGTGTTGGTGCAAGCCGGTGCCGGCGCGGTCGGTATTGCCGCCATTCAGTTGGCGAAGCGCGCCGGGGCACGCGTGCTCGCCACGGCATCGAGCGACGAGCGGCTCGCGAAGTTGAAGCCCTTGGGCATGGATCACGGCATCAATTACGCGAAGCAAGACGTCGTTCAGGAGGTAATGAAGTTCACCGACAACAAGGGCGTCGATGTCGTGGTCGATCCGGTCGGCGGGTCGACGCTGCAGAAGAGCCTGTTGTCGCTCGGCGCGCGTGGGCGTTGCTCGATGGTCGGTAATGCAGGGCGCGAGGCGGTGAAGCTCGATGTGTCGAGCCTGATGGCGGGCAA
>JANNEL010000162.1:0-3967 GCA_031378595.1 Alphaproteobacteria bacterium | reverse complement strand
GCTGTGGCGCGTGCCGCTCGACAACGAGCCGGGCTTGCGTATCCCGAACATGCTAGACGCCGCGATCGAGGGGCGGTTCAAAGGCATCTACATCCAAGGCGAAGACATTCTGCAGTCCGATCCGAACACGAAGCACGTGGCCGAAGCGTTTGCGGCGATGGAATGCGTGGTGGTGCACGACCTGTTCCTGACGGAGACGGCGAACTACGCGCATGTGTTCTTGCCGGGCTCCACATTCCTGGAAAAGAACGGCACGTTCACGAACGCGGAGCGCCGCATTCAGCTGGTGCGCAAGGTGATGAGCCCGCGTAACGGCTTTGAGGATTGGGAGATCACGCAGAAGCTGGCGCAGGCGATGGGCTTTGCCATGAACTACAGCCATGCCAGCGAGATCATGGACGAGGTCGCGCGGCTGACGCCGACGTTCGCGGGCGTGTCGTTCGAGAAGCTGGACGCGTTGGGTTCCATCCAATGGCCGTGCAACGAACGCGCGCCGGAAGGCACGCCGGTCATGCATATGGGCGGCTTTGTACGCGGCAAGGGCCGGTTTATGATCACCGAGTATGTCGCGACGGATGAGAAGGTCGGGCCGCGCTTCCCGTTGCTGCTGACCACCGGGCGCATCCTAAGCCAGTACAATATCGGCATTCAGACGCGGCGCACGGCGAACGTCGTTTGGCACGCGGAAGACGTTCTGGAGATTCATCCGCACGATGCTGAAGTGCGCGGGATCAAGGACGGCGACTGGGTGAAGCTTGCAAGCCGCGAGGGCGAGACGGCTCTGCGCGCGGTGTTGACCGACCGCGTGGCGCCAGGCGTCGTCTATACGACGTTCCATCACGCGAGCACGCAGACGAACGTGGTGACGACGGAGTTCTCTGACTGGGCGACGAATTGTCCGGAGTACAAGGTGACCGCTGTGCAGGTCTCACCGTCGAACGGGCCCAGCGATTGGCAGCAGGACTATGCGGCGATGAGCGAGCGCAACCGCCGCATCGCCGAACCCGTGGTGGGCGAATGAGTAAGGGCGCACGCCGGTCTTTGAACGCAGCACGCGTTGACGCGCTGTTTGTTTCCCGCAAAGACGCAAAGCCGCAAAGGAATAAGACAGAACTCTCCTTCGGCGCGGAGCGCCATTCGGAGTGCCGCCTGCGGCGCCGAGTTGTCCCTTCTTTGCGGCTTTGCGTCTTTGCGGGAAACAATTCTGACTCTCAAACGCACTGCGTTGCACATAGGCCCACGCTTGGGGAGCGCGAGGGGTGAAAGCGGGTCACTCCACATCGAATGTGGTTTGGCGCGGCGGTGAGTCGGCGCGCTCGACGCGCGTGGTGGCGGCGGAGGTGCCGGTGGCGTTCGTTTATGACGGCGGGACTGAGGCGGTGATGATGGCGACGCCTTGCGACCTTGAAGATTTTGCGCTCGGGTTTTCGTTGAACGACGGCGTTGTGGCGTCGCACCAGGAGATCGGCGAGCTTGCGATCGTCGAGGTCGAGCACGGGATCGAGCTGCGGATGACTTTGCGCACGAGCAAGGCGCACGCGCTGGTGACGCGGCGGCGGCATCGCGCGGGGCCCGTCGGCTGCGGCTTGTGCGGCGTTGAGAGTATCGAGGCGGCGCTGCCCGCGTTGCCCCGCGTGACGGCGGACGTGACGGTGTCGCCTGCCGGCATCATCGCGGCGATGCAGGCGCTCGCGCCGCTGCAGACGCTGAATCGCGAGACGCGTGCGGTGCACGCCGCCGCCTTGTTCGTGCCGGGCGAAGGAATTGTCGCCGTGCGCGAAGACGTCGGGCGGCACAATGCGCTCGACAAGTTGGCTGGCGCCTTGGTCAAGGGCGGTCGCAACGCCAGCGACGGCGCAATCTTGATGACCAGCCGGATATCGGTCGAGCTCGTGCAGAAGGCGGCACGGATGGGGGCGTCCGTGCTTGCGGCGATTTCGGCGCCGACGGCGCTGGCGTTGCGCGAGGCGGAGGCCGCGGGGATCACGCTCGTGGGCGTGGTCCGGGACGACGGGCTTGAGGTTTTCACCCACGCGGAGCGCGTCGATGCGGGCTGAGAAGCTCACCATGATGGCGAACCAGATCGGCCTCTTCTTCAAGTCGCAGGGCGAGACGGCGGCGCCGGCCGCGATCGCCGATCATCTGAAGAAATTCTGGGATCCCGGCATGCGCGCGGACATTGTTGCGCATTTTGACAAGGGCGGTGCGGGGTTGGATCCGCTGGTCCGCAGCGCGGTGGCGTTGTTGAAGACATGACTGAAACGCCAAGCTCGCCAAGCCGCTCTGTATCACTGTCGAGACGAGGTGCTGCTCGGCCACCAAAATGTTTCCCGCAAAGCCGCAAAGCCGCAAAGAGGTTCGGCTGTTCTTTGGCGCGAAGCGCTCGTTCAGCCGTTCGAATGGCGCCTGCGGCGCCGAAGAATGCCTTTCTTCTGTGGGGCTTTGCGGCTTGGCGGGAAACATGCAGCACCGCCAACCCAACTACGCATGAGCAGCTTGGCGTTCTTGGCGTTTCATGATTTTCGGCGTTGTTTTGGCTGGCGGGGCGAGTGCGCGGTTCGGTGGAGCGCCGAAGGGGCTTCAGCTGCTTCGTGGGCGGGCGATGGTTCTTCGTGTGGCGGATGTGCTTGCCGAGCTTTGCGAGCGCGTGGCAATCGAGGCGCCGCCGGGTGTGGGATACGAGGCGTTGGGGTTGCCTGTGATCCATGCTGCGCCGGCGCATGCAGCTAAGGGACCGCTTGCGGGGATCGTGGCGGGACTTGCGGCAGCGCCTGAAGGAAGCCGTGTCGCGTTTGCGCCGTGCGATATGCCGCTGATCGGTGCCGATGTGTTTCGCGCGTTGATGCGCGAGGGCAGCAGCGTCTATGCGCTCTCGCCGCGTGGGCCAGAGGCGCTTGTTGCCGTGCTTGAGCGTGCGTTGCTTGTGCCGTTGTTGCGGACGCTTGCGGCGAAGAAAATTCCCCGCACCGATACGGCGCTTGTTTCGGCGGGTGGGCGCGGTGTTGCGTTCGCCGATGCCGCGCCGTTCGCGAACGTCAATACGCCCGACGATCTAGCGCGGTTGGAGTAGCTGCGGCGGGACCGCGATCGTGGCGATGCGGTCGGTCGCGACGCTGCCCAAATAGAGCAAGCCGTCCTTCTCGTGCACGCTCGTCACCGTATTGATCGTACGGCCGCCGGGATCTTGCAGCGTCGCCACGACCTGACCTTGTAGGTTGATGGCCACGACGCAGCCATAGGGTTCCGGCGTTACGGGCAATGCGGCGAGACCGATCGAATGGAGGCGGAACATCACTTTGCGCGTGAACGGGCTCTTGTACTGCTCCTCCAAGAGCTTGATGCGCGGGCCGGCGAGTGCCACCCAGAACAGGTCGCGGCCGTTGAACGAGAGGTTGTCGGGATAGCCCGGCAGGTTTTCCGCGAAGCGGTCTTGCTGGCCTTGCTTGGCGCCCTTCAGCCAATAGCGCGAGATGCGATGCGCCGCGGTTTCGTTGACGAGCACGTATTCCTCGTCGGGTCCCAGCGCCACGCCGTTCGCGAAGGCGAGGTTCGACATCCGTGCCTGCAGCTGGCCCGAGCGCGGATCGAACGAGTACACGCGGCCGGTCGCCTTGCCCTCATAAAAGTCGAGCGCGAAGTCGTCGATGCCGTGGCGCATCGTGGCTTCGGTGAAATAGATCGTGCCGTCTTTGGCGATGTCGAGGTCCGCGGCGAAGGCGATCGGGCGGCCTTCGAAGCGCTGGGCTTGCGGGAAAATTTGTCCCGTCTGCGTGATCACGAGCAGGCCGCGTTTCGCGTCCGCCACGACCAAATTCCCGAACGGATCGTGCTGGAGGCCGAGCGGCCGCCCGCTTGTGTTCGCAAGCTTTTCAAACGCCGCGCCGCCTATGGGTGCGGGCGTACCGGGCATCACGGGGACGGGTGCAGGCCCTGTCGGCGTGAGGCCATCGATCCGTATACGGACGAC
>JANNEL010000154.1:0-2827 GCA_031378595.1 Alphaproteobacteria bacterium | reverse complement strand
CACAAAACAAGATGAAGGGCGTCCAGGTCCGCCTTGCGACCGGCAACGGCGGCGTTCTCCACGCGATCAACGATGCCGTTCGCGAGGCGCGCGTAACCGCGCCGCTGCTCGTCTTCGGCGTGATCGCAATTTTGATCTTCGCCGCTTTTCGTGACTGGCGCGCCGTTCCGTGTTGCGTCGCGCCGCTCGCTTTGGCGAATGCGCTGGGGCTTTGGCTGCTCTCCTGGCTCGATATCGGTTTGACCGTGACCGCGTTGCCGGCCTTTGTGCTCGCCGCCGGCATCGGCGTCGACTACGGGCTCTATCTCTACGACCGCATCGAAACGCACCCGCACGAAGGCCTGCCCATGGATGAGGCGTTCACCTACGCAATGCGCGAAGAAGGTGCGGCCGTGGTCTACACCGCACTTACGCTTGCGCTCGGCGTTGGTTGCTGGGCTTTCTCCGGTCTGAAATTCCAAGCCGACATGGGCTGGCTCTTGGCCTTCCTTGTTCTTGCGAACGCGCTCGCCGCCGTAACGGTACTCCCCGCAATGGCGGTCGTCCTCGACCTCATCATCCCGCGCCACCGCGGGAAGTGACCCCGCAAAACCGGGATTTGCCTCGATACCGGACAGCACGGACACCCGAAACCGGACAGCGACCCTGTCCGGCGTGTCCGGCATCCGGCCCGAAAGTCGGGGGTTTCCCCACCCCCGGCCAGGATGGCGCGTTGACTTGGCCTGGGGCCGTCGCCACGATGATTTTGACGCTCAAGGCCCGCCGCGATGGCGCGCGTTGGACGGCGATGCAATCGACCCCTTGCGGGAGAGAGCGGGCAAGTGTCCGCCGCCGAAGGAGCAACCGCCCTGGAAACTCTCAGGCACCCGGGACCGCAAAGGCGATGACAGTCTGGAAAGCGAACGCCGGCGTGCGGCGTTCCACCGACGGGGTAGGCGAGGGCGTAACAGTCCGCGCGAAATCTCTCAGGTCCTCATGACAGACAGGGTAGCCGTGACCTGCGAAGCCGCTTGGCGAAGCAGGTTCCCTGTAGCTGTTTGATGAGAGACCAAAGGCCCATGGCCGATCTGAAGCACACCCCGCTCTACGCGCTGAATGCGGAGCTTGGCGGCAAAATGGTGCCGTTCGCCGGCTACGAAATGCCCGTGCAATTCCCCGCCGGCATTTTGAAGGAGCACCTGCACACGCGGGCCGCTGCCGGTCTCTTCGACGTCTCGCATATGGGACAAGCGTGGCTCCATCTTGAAGGCAAGGGCGGACACGACGAAATCGCGGCAGCGCTCGAGACGCTGGTACCGGGCGAGATCAAAGCGCTGAAGCCGGGCCAGATCCGCTACACGCTGCTCTTGAACGACGAAGGCGGCATCCGCGACGACTTCATGGTGAGCCGTCCGGTGGCGCCTGAGAAAGCGGGGACACTGTTCCTTGTTGTCAACGCCGGGACGAAGGACGCCGACTTCGCCTACATCGCCGCCGCGCTTAAGGGCCGCGCAAAACTCGAACGGCTCGAGTCGCGTGCGCTCATCGCACTACAAGGTCCTAAGGCCGCGGAAGTGTTGGAGCGCATCGTTCCCGGCGTCGCCGCCATGAGCTTCATGACGATTGCGACGTTCGCGTGGGAACGCGCGGACCTCCTCGTCTCGCGCTCTGGCTACACAGGTGAAGACGGCTACGAAATCTCAGTCCCGGGCGCTCTCGCCACAGCGTTCGCCCGCGTATTGCTCGCTAATCCAACCGTTGCGCCGATCGGTCTCGGCGCACGCGACAGTCTGAGACTCGAAGCAGGCCTCTGCCTCTACGGTCACGACATCGACGAACAAACGACACCCATTGAAGCCGGCCTCACCTGGGCGATCGGCAAACGCCGCAAACTCGAGAAGGGTTTTCCCGGCGCCGGCAAAATCATGGACCAACTGATGACCGGCGCGAAACGCGTGCGCGTCGGTATCAAACCCGAAGGCCGTGCACCGGCGCGCGAAGGCGCCGAGATCGTCGACGCATCCGGCGCCCCCGCCGGCCGCATCACCTCCGGAGGCTTCGGCCCGACCGTCAATGGCCCGGTCGCGATGGGCTACGTCAGAGCCGACTTGGCGAATGACGGCACCGAACTCGGCCTTCTCGTGCGCGGTCAAAAACTCCCGGCGCGCGTCGTGCCCATGCCTTTCGTTCAAAAACGCTTCCACAAACCCTGAGACAAACCATGACCACGAAATACACCAAAGAGCATGAGTGGGTTCGCGTTGACGGCGCGATCGCGACCGTCGGCATCACCGCCTACGCGGCCGAGCAGTTGGGCGACGTCGTCTTCGTCGAACTTCCAGCCGTCGGCAAAGCGGTCGAGAAGGGCGGTGAAGCCGCCGTCGTGGAAAGCGTGAAGGCAGCGTCCGAAGTCTACGCGCCGATCTCGGGCGAAGTGGTCGAGGTCAACAGCGTGCTCGAAGCGGAACCCGCAACGGTCAACGCGGACGCGACCGGCGCCGGTTGGTTCATGAAGCTCAAGGTCAAGAACGCAAGCGAACTTGGGGCCCTGATGAGCGAAGCCGAATACAACGATTACGTGAAGGGGCTCTAATGCGTTACCTGCCGCTTACCGACACCGATCGCAAAGCAATGCTCGGCGTCATCGGTGCGAAGTCGATCGACGACCTCTACCGCGATGTGCCGCGCGAGGCTTACCTCACAACGCTCGTCGACCTGCCGATGCACGCGGGCGAAATTGAAGTCGAACGCCAGATGGCAAAACTCGCCGCGCGCAACATCGCCGCCGGCAGCGTGCCGTTCTTCTGCGGCGCCGGCGCCTACCGCCATCACGTGCCCACGACGGTTG
>JANNEL010000136.1:0-4687 GCA_031378595.1 Alphaproteobacteria bacterium | reverse complement strand
CGGCGGCCGCCTTGAGATCGAAAGCGAAGCGGGCAAGGGCACACTCGTGACCATCACGCTGCCCGCAGCGCGCCTCGTTGCAACACCGATCGAGCGCCTAAGCGCTTGAGCCTTTCGCCATCGAGCGGAACAACTGCTCGGTGGCAGCATCCGCCGGAAACAGGCTCTCGATCCGAAGCTCGTCTGCGGTCACGTCTTGCGCCGTACCGAACGTCGCGATGACCGTGAAGAGCGAAATCCGAACGCCGTCCTTGTTCATCTCGAGCGGCAGCACCGGCACCAGCGCCGCATCTTCGGCAGCCCAAAGCGTCTCTGTGTCCTGATATTGCGCAAGCTCGCCAAGCACCGCCTTCATCTCTTGCCCGCCCAAAGCCTCCGCCTCGCGCTGAGCGCGGTGCCAGAGCAGCGGCGCCACCAGCGTCCAGTTCACGACATAAGGCTTGATGCCGTTCGGATGAAAGAAGAGGCGCATCAGATTGCGCTCGGCCCCGCCGATCCGCGCCCATAGATCTTGGCCCAGCATCGCGCCCATCGTCTCGAACGGTCCGTTCGCCATCCGAATGTTCCAAGCACGGTCGATCGCGATCGCGGGATAAGGCTCCGCATTCGCAAGCATCACCTTCACCGCGTTCATCACCAGCGCCATCTGCGGATCGTCGAGCGGCCGCGCACGAAACACGGGCGCAAACCCCGCCGCGGTCAACCAATCGTTCCGCTCGCGCAACGGCACCTCCAACGTCTCGCTGAGTTGCAGGATCATTGTGCGGCTCGGCTTCGCCCGGCCCGACTCCAGAAAGCTCACGTGCCGCTGCGACACACCCGACGCCAGCGCCAACTCGAGCTGAGACATCCGCCGTTTCGAGCGCCAGGTCTTCAAGATCTGCGGAAACGCATCGTCGCGCGCCAACGTGGAAAGGGACATCGGAACCGGTCTCCTGCTGCCCTCCATATTGCGGCATCGCGGCAGCCGTTCAATGACCTCCAAGGTAATTGCTTGAATAACCGGCGAGGCGTTTCGTGGGTGCCATTGAAGGAGGTTCCCATGTCCAACCGGTTAATCATGCTTCTCGCCGTTGTCCTGCCGTTCGGCGCTCTCTCAGCCATCGCGCTGCTCGACGTCGGCTATTTCGGTATCCTCGCGCCGCACTTCACGTCCTGGGGCGAAGGCCAAGTCTTGGCCGACCTCGTGATCGCGTGCACGCTCGCCATCATTTGGATGATCGCCGACAGCCGCACCAGTGGCATCAACGCCTGGCCGTTCGTCGCGATAACGCTGTTCTTGGGCTCGTTCGGCCCGCTGTTCTATTTGATCTTCCGCGAATTAAAGGCGACCAGCGCTTCCCGCCAAGGCGCGTGACACAACCCAAAACGTTCCGAGCGCGAACAGAAACGCCGCCGCCGCGTCGAACGCGAGCGGCGGTATCTCTTTGAACACCCGCCGCGCAGCCCACAGCAGCGCGGCCAAACCCGCCAACGCCGTCAACTGCCCAAGCTCGACACCGACATTGAACGCAAGCAGCGTCCAGATCAGGTTTGCCGGCGGTATCTCCATCTCGAGCAGCGGCCCCGCAAATCCTGCGCCGTGCGCCAGCCCGAACACGGTCGCAATCGCAGGCGCAAGATAAGGTGCATCGGCGCGCGCGTAGGACATCGCCGCCGAGAACAGCGCGAGCCCAAGCAGCACCGTCCACGCCAACACCGGCAACCCCAACAGCCACGCGAGCAGCGGAAGCAGTACGATGCCGCCTGCAGCAACCAGCCCGTACCATTGCGCCGTGCTGCGCACACGCCTGAGCGCATCGCCGGCCGCCCACGCAACCGTGAACCCGATCAACGCCTCGATCGCCGTCGTATCGGGCTTCAACACGTTGAACGCCACGAGCGCCAGCGTCAGCGAGTGCCCCAGCGTAAACCCTGTGATCGCAATCAGAATGCGCCAGAGGCCCCCCGCCAGCATGGCAAGCGCAATCAGGAACGCGATATGGTCGATGCCGGACAGCACATGCTCGAACCCCAGTATGAGGAAACTCGAAAACGTGCTCGGCGGCGCTTCGTCGCCGCCCACACGGAACGTCGTCTTGCCCTGCGTGAGAACGCCTTCGTGGACGCCCTGTTTGCTCGTCACGCGGATGTAGTGCACATGGCTGATCGAGACGCCGAAGAACGCGTCGACCTTGAGCTCTGCCGGCGCGTCCGCAAACGCCTTCGCGCACTTGAACGCAATCTCGACGCGCAGTTCGCCCCGCGGGGCGCGCACTGACTGCAGCGCCGTCCGCGTGCAAGCCGCGCCGTCTTGGCGGAGCGTGACGGTGCCTTCGAGTTCGCGCTTCAAAAGCGTCGCCAAGTCTTGCGGTTTCTCGTTTAGTTGCGTCGCACGATAGGCATCGACCTGAAACACGCCGGCCACCGTGTCGTCGCCGACGGTCCATGTCGAAAAGCTTTGGCTACGCGTATGCGCCTGGGCAGGCACGGCAACGAGCAGCAACAGAAGCGCGGTGAGAAGACGCATCTACTTCACGGGATCCGCATACGTGATGCGCGCCGTCGTACGTAGATTCTTCAGATAGTCCTCGAACGCCTTTTCGGTCGCGCGCTTGCGCCACTCGTCCGCGACAACGGCTTTGACGTCTTCAAGCGGCGGCGGCGGCGCTTCCACGCGATCGATCAGGTGCACGAACACGATACGCCGCCCGATCTCGATCGGCCCGGACGTCTTGCCGGGCGTCAGGCCCAACGCCGCATCGCGGATGGAAGCCCCCGCGTACTCGGCCACCTTCGCCGGAATGATCGGCCCCGAGGGCAGTAATACCGCCTCGCCGCCCGCAGCCGCGGCGCTCGCAACGAACGGCTTACCCGCGTCGAGCGCAGCCTTCAGGTTCGCGATCCGCTTCGTGTCGGCATTGTCGAACGAAACCGCGCGCACGGTGATCAATGGCTGCGGCGCGATCAGCTTCGGCCGCTCCGCATAGAACGTGCGCAATTCCTCGTCCGTCGGCTCCAGCTTTGCCGCATCGGCGATCGACAGCTGCAGCATCGCGTTGACGAGCGCCTTGCGCGACGGCGGATCGGACTCCGGCAGCCCCAGCTTCATCGCTCGTCTGAGCAGCAACTCTTCGTCGATGATGCGGTCCAGAGCCTCGCGCCGCTCCTCGTCAGATAACGGATTGCGCTTGGCCGACGCCAAACCCGAAATCGCCGTGTCGTAAACGGTGCGCGGAATGGCAACGCCGTCAACGATCGCAATGGCGTCGTCATATTTGGTGACAGTCTGGCTGACGCCGAGCGCCGACCACATCGCAGCGCCCAGCCCAATGGCCGCCGCCGCGACCAGCAGCGCATCGGTCGTCCGCAACGTTTCAGCCACCGTTGCCGCCGGGTGCAGGTGCAACCGGTGACGGCTCGACCGGAGCGGCCGCCACGCCATAGTCGAGGTAGATCGGCGACGACCATGCGCGATGCTCGGACGGCGACGTGCACTCGTCAGTGCCGGAGCGATAGTCGCCGTAGCACAGCGTTGCCTTGATGCACTTGCCGTTGCCGTCGCGCTCGCACTTGATCGGCTGGGCGTTGATCGTGGGCTCGGCCTCCTGGATCGCCTTCACGTAGTAGAGCGCGTCGCGCTTGCCCTTCGTGTATTCGGGATCGCTGAACGTGAACGTGCAGCCGCCGTTCGCATCGGGCTTGCACGTGTGCACCAAATAGCGATCCTCGATCAGCTGCGAGAGATCTTCGCCGGCCTTCGCCTGCGGGCGGATCTTCACGACCTCGATGCGCGTGATCTTCCGCCGCTCGTCAGATGGATTGTAGCACTCGCCCGAGCACAGTGTTTTCAGGCGCTTCTCGTCGAGGCCTGCTTTCTCGAAGTCGGGACAGCCAAGCTTCTGCTTGAACGCACCGACCGCGCGCACCTCAAACGTCGGCGCCGTTTCCGTGGCCGTCCGTCCGCCCATCGCGATCTTGTTGCCCTGCGCGTCGATCGCGTTGAACCAAAGCAGGATGCGCGGACCCGACGTCGCATAAACTTCGCGCCGCTGCAGCGAATCCCAAATCGCATCGCGCGACCGCTCGCTCGCGTGCACCGCGGCAAGGCCGCCCGCCAGCCAGAACGACGACTGCCGCTCGAACTCGGTCAGCTGGAAGCCTGCGAGCGTCGTCAACTCCGCGGGCGTCATTCGTTTCGATTGCGGCAGCGGCTCGCCCGCCTTTGGCGCCAACTGATTACGCCAGAACTCGCTGATCGGGCCGCCGGCTTCCGTATTCTCGCGCCGCGCGACCGCTTTGTACCCCGTTCCCGGCCGCGCCTTGTGATTGTCCGACGAGCCGATAAAGCCCCATTCGAAACGCGTCGCCTTGCCGGACGGATCGTCGAAGTTCGATGTCGCGAGCGCCGCCTGAACGGCGTTGCCGCCGCGATGATTGAACGGCGGCATGAAGCAATCCGTGCACTGACCGGAATCGAGCCAGTCCTCGGGGGTCTCGCCGCTGATCGCCAGATGCCCCGCGACGCCCATATTGGCGGAATCGTCACGCGCTTGCGCGGCGCGCTTCTCGCACTCCGCAGCGGCCGTGCCCGCTTTCAAGCAACGGTCGCGAATGATCTCACCCGCGCGCCAGCAGCTCGGCGTGAAATTGGCCGTCGGTTGCGGGCAAGTGGCCGTGCGACCGTCGGAGTTGAGGTTCACTTCTT
>JANNEL010000131.1:0-18564 GCA_031378595.1 Alphaproteobacteria bacterium | reverse complement strand
GCTAAACTGCATGACCGCTCTCTATCAGACGGTGACGCTTGGTCCCAACCTATTGCTGATGAACGGCGCGGAACACGTCGGCTTGAACTCGCAGTATGGGTTGAGCTTGGAATACCCCGAAGACATCCGGTCTTGGGGTTTCTCGTTCAACACGACGTTGCTCGGATGGGGCGTGCAGGGCGACTTCACGTATCGTCCTGATGCGCCATTCCAGGTTGATACCGACTCTCTGACGATTTGGAATGGTGTTGCCGACTGTGCATTGATCGTCGGCACCGGGGGTGTATCAGCGTTGTTGGCCGCCCTGACAAGCAAGGACGGTAACGGTGTTTCGCCAACCTGCGGGAACCCGAACCGGTCTAGTGCGATCATCGAGAACGAGATGTTCACGGCCCAGATCGGTACAACTGCCACGTTCACCGCGTCCGATTGGTGGGTAGGACTTCTCGATGCCGACATCGGCATTCTCGTTACCGAAGTCGGGATGGTCTACGTTCCGGGTGTCGAAGACACGTGGCTCGACAGGAACACGTCGAAAACGGGCGCGCAGTATGCGCCGATTGCATGCCAAGGCTCCGATCTGGGACTTGGCGGCATCTTAGGGCTCGACCCGCGGCGTAGCAGCGAGTGCCGGACGAATGATTTTTCATCTGGTCTCGTGATGCTGCTACGTCTCGAGTATAACAATTTCATGGACACGGGCTTCGTCCTCGCGCCGCAGCTTTCGTACTCCTACGACTTCGCAGGCAATACGCCGGCTCCGTATGGCAACTTCCTCGAAGATCGTCAGGCGATCAGCCTCGGCGTGTCGGGTACGTTGAACAACAACTTCCGTGTTGGCGTGAACTACACCGACTTCTTCGGCGGCAACCTGGCCAACAAGGCAACAGACACCGATTTCGCGTCTCTCACGGCCAGCTACACGTTTTAAGCGAATCGTTAAGCTTTTAGGCCCATTCCGACCCTGTCGGAGTGGGCCTATTTGCGGCTGGCCCTAACTCAGAGTACAACTGCCTTCAAATAGCGGACACGTGCCTTTCGGGCGGGGGCATAACCGTATCGAACCTTGAACTAGGTGGAGGAAACTGTGACGAAGAAGTTGATGTTACTGACGGCCTGTGCGTTAGCGGTAGGATTTACCGGGAGTGCGTGGGCGAAGGGTGATGCGTCTCGATTGGGCAAGGACCTGACGCCGTTTGGGTCTGAGAAGGCGGGTACGCCTGACGGGATGGTACCGGCTTGGGACGGCGGTTTGTCGTCGCCGCCGGCTGGTGTGAAGTTTGATCCGAAGAAGGACAATCCGCCCAACCCGTTCACGGGCGACCAGCCGAAGTTCACGGTGACGGGAGCGAATGCCTCTCAGTACGACGCGAACCTGACGGACGGGCACAAGGCTCTTCTGAAGAAGTACGGCTCGTACAAGATGAAGGTTTATCAGTCGCGCCGGACGTGCGCGCTGCCGCAGTATGTGTACGAGGCGATGAAGTACAACGCCGCGAACGCCGAACTGACGCCGGATGGCGACGGGATCAAGAACTTCAAGGTCGGGATGCCGTTCCCGATCGTGTCGCGTGCTGAAGAGCTGATCATGGACAAGCGGTTCTCGTACCGCGGGTACAAGGTGACGCGCCAGTTTGCGGCGGCGCCTGTTCAGTCGAACGGTTCGTACAATCTGATCACGGTTCAAGACGAAGCGATCCTTCGTTACTCGAACCCGGCGATCAAAACGTCGGACGATCTGAACAACATCGGTTTGCTCTACATCGCCAACACGATCTCGCCGCCGCGTCTGGCGGGGAACGTTATTTTGGTTCACGAGTCGATCAATGCGTCGATTGAGCCTCGCAAGGCTTGGGCGTATTCGCCGGGCACGCGTCGTGTTCGCCGGGCGCCGGACATTGCCTACGACAATCCGGGCACGAACACGGACGCGATGTCGACGTCGGACGCGTTTGACGGGTTCAACGGTGCGTTGGATCGTTACACGTGGTCTTTGAAGGACCGTCAGGTGAAGTTCATCGCCTACAACTCGTATGACATTCTGCATACGAAGTACGCGGACTTCGTGAAGCCGCAGCACGTGAACCAGGATGTGGTCCGTTATGAGCCGCACCGTGTGCACGTTGTTGAGGCGAAGCTGAAGCCCGGTTCGCGCCATGTTTATGCGCGCCGTGTGATGTACATGGACGAAGACGCGAAGGTTGTGAACAACGCGGAGAACTACGACGGCCGCGGCCAGTTGTGGCGCTTCCAGGAGATCCCGCTGGTGAACGCGTATCATGTTCCGCACTGCGGGACGGGTGCGATGGAGCTGGTGTACGACATCATCTCGGGCCGTTATCTGGCGCTGTCGATGCGGGCTGAGGAGCCGCCGGTGAACTACTTTGCCGACGAGCTTCAGGAGAGCCGCTACACGCCGGAAGCGATCCGCACGCTGGGCGTCCGCTAAGGCGTCGAAGGTTTAGCAGTGTTGGGCCGGTCTCCGAGGTAAGGGGGCCGGCCTGTTTGTTTGAGGGATCAGGGATCAGGAATCAGAAGGGATTTTTGAACTGATCCCTGATACCTGATCCCTGATACCTCTGGAGGGGAAGCATGCGCTCATCGTCGAAGCTAGCCGCGGCCGTTGTAGCGGCGCTGACGGTTGTCTTATCGCCTGCGGGCGCTGTCGTTCCGCCCAAGGGCGGGGAGGCTGTGAAGTCGCGCTATGCGACGGAGTCGCTGTTGCTGGGTGTGACGCGGGCGGGCGGGCGTCTGATTGCGGTTGGCGAGTATGGGAACATCGTTCTCTCCGACGACGAGGGTAAGACGTGGCGCCAAGCCAAGAAGGTGCCCTCGACGGTGACGCTGACGGCGGTTGCCTTCGTCGACGGCAAGACGGGTTGGGCCGTTGGCCACGACACGCTGATCCTGCACACGGTTGACGGCGGCGAGACGTGGGTGAAGCAGTTTGGGGGCGGTGAGAGCGACAACGCGCTTCTATCTGTGTTCTTCAAGGATGCGAACCACGGCTGGGCGGTGGGCGCGTTCAACTACACGACCGAGACGTCGGATGCGGGCAAGACCTGGGTTGAGCGCAAGACGTTGATGCCACCGCCGCCGGAAGGTTCTGTACCGAAGAAGCCGGCGGATGAGAACATCGACCCGACGGCGCCGAAGAAGACGGTGCAGGGTGCGGGCGCGGACGACCCGTATGCGGCAGCGACGGGCGACGAGAACCATTTGAACGCGATGTTCCAAGGTCCCGATCCGAACATCCTCTTCATTGCGGCTGAGGCGGGTGCGGTTTACCGCAGCCTGGACGGCGGCGTGACCTGGACGAAGAACCTGACCGGCTATGTGGGCTCGTTCTGGGGCGGTCTGACCGCCAAGGATGGGACGATCTACGTGACGGGCATGCGGGGCAACATTTGGGCTTCGAAGGACCAGGGGGCGACGTTCACGAAGCTGGACACGTCCGGGGCCGACCAATCGATTGCGAGCGGCATGCAGCTGAAGGACGGCTCGTTTGTGTTCGTGGGGCTGGGCGGTCAGGTTCTCTATTCGCCCGATGGTCAGAAATACACGCTCACCTACCGTCCCGACCGCAAGGGTTTGAACGCGGTGATCGACGACGGTGAGACGCTCCTCGTCTTCGGCGAGGCCGGCATCAAACCCCAGTCCATCACCCCAAGACCCGAAGACATCGACGTCCCACTCCCACAAGGCGACGCTCAGTAGGCTCAGCGCGCGCCTCCCAAAGATTTGAAGCGAATTTGGCGCGTCCGTCACGATGACGGGCGCGTCATTTTTCTTGAAAACGGCCGATTTCGGAATAGCATCGAGGCCGACCCTACATATGGAAGGCCGCGCCCGATGACAGAGCTCACGAACATCACCAAGGATCCTGCCTACAACGCGGTCGATCCCGACGATTTCAAATCGATGATGGACGTCAACCGCTACAACGCGCGCACGACCGCCTTCGACAAGATCATTTCGGCGACCCACGACCATTTCTGGGACCCGCTGGACAAGAAATACATCGACTTCTCCGAACCGTTCGACATGGAGAAGGACTACCTCGTCGACCCGCAGCTGATGGTCGAACTGCGCACCGCCGTCGGCGACAAGCTGGACGAAAGCGGCAAGATCAAGCTCACGAACCTGAACGTCCATTGGTCGTTCTCAAGCATCTTGCACGGTGAGCAAGGCGCGCTGTCGCTCTCGGCTTCGCTCTGCCACATCCTGCGCGATCCCGGCGCGCAGGAATACGCCGCCAACCAAACGCGTGAAGAAGCCCGCCACGTCACCGGCTTTGCCCGCTACATCCAAGCGCGCTGGGGCAAGCCCGCGCCGGTCGGTCCGGCACTCGGCAACTTGCTCACTGAACTCGTGCGCTCGCCGTTTGTCTGGAAGAAGCTCGTCGGCATGCAAATGCTGGTTGAAGGCCTCGCGATGGGCGCCTTCGCGACGTTCTACCAAAAGGGCCACGACCCCTTGATGGTAAAGCTCTGCCAGCTCGTGATGACGGACGAGGCGTTCCACCACAAATTCGGAAAAATCTGGGCCGACCGCACGATCCCGAAACTCTCGAAGGGCGAGGCGGAAAAGATCGAAGATTGGGCCTGGGAAGTTTTCCAAGTGCTGCTCTTCAACCTGGCGAGCCCTGATCAAAAGGGCTGGATCTACCGCGAACTCGGCCTCGATCCGGCGTGGGTGCAGCAGGCGTTCATGGAAGCGCTGACCGACGCGGAAATCCGCAAGGAGTTGCAGGATACGACGAACATCTTCCGCGTGCTCATCAAGACGCTGTTGAAGGCCGGCATCATCACCGATCGCACGCGCAACAACTACGCAGCCTACATCGACATGGCCGAGTTGCATGCCGAAGGCGATCGCATGATCGGCGACGACATCGCCGAAGAAGGGATCAAATATCTGATGCAGTTGAACGGCGGCCATATCCTGCGCACGCCCGCCAGCATCGCCGCCGAATAGCAACGGAGAGACGCCATGGGGAACATCACGAAAGATATCGCCTACGACGCTGTCGCGCCTGACGACTTCAAGTCGATGATGGACGTCGATCGCTACAACGCGCGCTCGACCGCCTTCGACAAGATCATCTCGGCGACCCATGACCATTTCTGGGACCCGCTCGACAGTAAATATATCGACTTCGCCACGCCCTTCGATCTCGAGAACGAATACATCATGCCCGCCTGGCTGAACCTCGATCTCCAAACCGAGATCGGCCAGAAGCTGAACGAGAAGCAGAAGATCAAGCTCGTAAACTCGTCGGCGCGTTGGGGCATGTCGTCGATTTTGCACGGCGAGCAAGGCGCTCTCTCGTTGTCCGCATCGCTTTGCCACGTGCTTCGCGATCCGGGCGCTCAGGAATACGCGGCCAACCAAACGCGCGAAGAAGCCCGCCACGTGACGGGCTTTGCGATGTACATCAAGGCACGCTGGGGTAAGCCGCTGCCGGTCGGGCCGGCGCTCGGCAATCTGCTGACCGAGATGGTGCTCTCGCCCTATGTTTGGAAGAAGCTCGTCGGTATGCAGATGCTGGTCGAAGGCCTCGCGATGGGCGCCTTCGCGACCAACTATCAATACACCAACGACCCGCTCTTAAAGCGCCTCTGCCAACTCGTGATGACAGACGAAGCCTTCCACCACAAGTTCGGCAAGATCTGGGCCGACCGTACGATCCCGCACCTCGCCGAAGAAGAGCGCAACCTTATCGAGGATTGGGCGGCGCAGGTGTTTCAGGGCCTGCTGTTCAACCTCGGCAGCCCCGAACAGAAGAAGCCGATCTACGCCGAATTCGGCATTGATTGGGAATGGGCTCAATCGGCATTCCGCGAAGCCTTCACAAGCGCCCGCGTGCGCGAGCGTCTGAAGGACCCAACCAGCATCTTCCGCGTGCTCATAAAGACGCTTCTGAACGCGGGTATCATCACCGATCGCACGCGCGGCACCTACGCCGCCTTTGTCGACATGGCGGAGCTGCATAAAGAAGGCGACCGCATGATCGGCGACGATATCGCCGAAGAAGGCATCAAATATCTGATGCAGCTGAACGGCGGCCAAGGCCGCACGCCGATTGGCCTCGCCGCGGAATAGCTTGAGAAAGAGCGGGCACCCAGCCCGCTCCCATCAAATCCATGCAAGCCAAGCATTGGATGGCGCCAGGTTGGCGCGGGTAAAGTCCCGCATCACCTGGAGGCTTGAGAGCCATGCGCCGGCAGAACCTAATGCAGTGGACGAGCGTCATCCTGTTCATGGCGGTCAGCGCCTTTCTGGTGGCCTTTGGCCTGCTCTACGCAAACGTCAACGACCTGCTCTGGTTCCACGCCGCGGCTGTGCCCCCTGACGCACTCGAAAAAGTGCGCCCGCTCTACTTCGCGCTGATGAAGCTCATCGGCGGCGCCTCGATCGGCTTAGGGACTCTCGGCGCTTACGTGATCTTGGTTCCGATGCGGCAAGGTATGCGCGGCGCAGCTATGCTGGTCTCGGTCGCCTATTGGATCGCCTTCGGCGTCGCGGGCTACACGGCCATTCGCTTGAACGAACTCACGAACGCACCGGTCGCTTGGTACAACATGGCAATCCTTTCCGCCCTCACGGCCGCGGCGCTGATCGCACACACGTTGGCCCCGCGCCGGTAACGCGCCGCGCTGCTGGTTAAACCGTTTACCAAGCAAAGCAGCGCTCGTGGACAACGCCGATCCGCGCCGCGAAACTCTCGGCTGAACTGAACTGGCTGAGGAGTTGGGCGCCATGGCCGCACCCGCAATGACAAAAGAATCGGTTCGCGCGCTCATCGACGGCGTCGAAAACGACCCGCTCGCCGGTCTTGGATGCTTCACAAAGAAAGACATCCTGATCGACCGCATCCTGGCGCACGCCCGCGTGACGCATTCCGCCCCGGTGAATGGCGTAGCGCGCGGGATTCTGACCGAACCCGTGGCCAACGGCGCCGAAAACTAGACCCGCTTCTCCAGCGAACGCGACCTGGTATAGACCTTCGCAGGGGCCACGCTGGCGCCCCGCGAGGGCAACTGCCGTGAACGACGCCAAATACGAACGCATCCGGATTGAGCGGGCAGGGCGCATCATGACCCTGACGCTTTCAAACCCGGCCAAAATGAATGCTGTCGACGGTCGCATGCACCGCGAACTCGCCGATATCTTTTATGATATCCAGGAAGACGAAAGTGTCGACGTCGTCGTCCTTACCGGCGAAGGCAAAGCGTTTTGCGCCGGGGGCGACATCGACTGGATGAAGCGCTCGGGTGAGGGCAAGGAGAAGGGCCCTTCAATAATCGAAGGTCGAAAAATCGTCTTCGGTCTGCTCGATCTGGAAAAGCCGATCGTCGCGAAGGTGCGCGGCCCTGCGATCGGCTTGGGCTGCACGATCGCGTTGTTCTGTGACGTGATCTTCGCGGCCGACACCGCCCGCTTCGCCGACCCGCATGTGAAGGTGGGCGTCGTCGCAGGCGACGGCGGTGCCGTCATCTGGCCGCAGCTCGTGGGTTACGCACGCGCCAAGGAATATCTGATGACCGGCGACCCGCTCAGCGGTGCCGAGGCCGAACGCATCGGCCTCATCAATCACGTCGTCCCCGAAGCCGAACTCGACGCCCGCGTCGACGCCTTCGCCAAGAAACTCGCCGCCGGCGCGCCGCAGGCGATCAAGTACACGAAAGTGTCCGTCAACTTGCGCCTCAAGGAGATCGCCCACACGATCCTCGACGCCTCGATGGCCTACGAGATGGTGACGTTCAAAACGAACGACCACAAGGAAGCGGTCGCTTCGTTCTTGGAAAAGCGCAAACCGAACTTTACCGGCAACTGATGCAAACCCTGTTCGCCGAACTCGGGGAGAAATTGCCGGAGGGTGCTAAACTCTTCCGGGGCCGCCTCAGCGTGGTCGATCAGTTGGCAATCCTCGACGACGTCGCCACCGTGATTGAAGAAGCGCCGCCGTTCCGCCCGCAAATGCCGACGGGCCCGTACGTGATCAACACGCTCACGAACTGCGGACCGCTGGGTTGGATGTCCGACAAACGCGGCTACCGTTACGAAGCCACGCATCCCGTGACAGGCAAACCCTGGCCGCCGATCCCGCAGGCAGTCCTCAGCCTCGCCAAACAAGCCGCCGCCGACACCGGCTATGCGTTCGAACCTGACGCCTGCCTCGTCAACATCTACGCGGCGGACGGTAGGCTCAGTCTCCACCGCGACTACGACGAAGCCGACTTCGCCTGGCCGATTGTCTCGCTCTCGTTCGGCAACGACGCCGACTTCCAACTCGGCGGCCCGGCACGCTCAGGCCCCACGACGACGTTCGCGCTCAACTCCGGCGACGTCTTCGTGCTCGCAGGGCCAAGCCGCCTGCGCTATCACGGCGTGAAACGCATCCGCCCTGGCACCTCGCCGATCACGCACAAGGCGTTGCCCGAAGGCGGCCGCATCAACCTGACTCTGAGACGCGCCCGATGATCGACGACCGCGAAGACGTCCGCCTGCTGCGCGACAGCGTCCGTCGCTTCGTCGATCAGCACATGCCGCGCGAACTGGCGCGCAAGTGGGACAAGGAAAACATCTTCCCTCGCGACGTACACAACGCCCTTGGAAAAATGGGCGTGATGGGTCTGACGATCCCGACCGAGTACGGCGGCCAAGGTGTCGATGTTCCGGCGACGATGGTCGTGATCGAAGAACTCGCGCGCCGCTCCACGGCGGTCGCGTGCCCTTACATTATGGCCGCCTGCTACGCGGGCATGAACCTCGTCGAATCCGGGTCGGAAAGCCAAAAGCGCGCGCTGCTGCCGAAGGTCGCCAAAGGCGAACTCCTCTTTGCTTACGGCCTCTCCGAACCGAACGTCGGCGGAGACCTCGCAATGGTCGAAACGACGGCACGCCGCGAAGGCAATCGCATTCTGCTCTCAGGGACGAAGCGCTGGTGCACCGGCGCGCAAATCGCCGACTACGTCTTCTGCCTCGCGCGCACCGGCCCAAAAGAAGAGCGTTACAAGAACCTCACGATCTTGCTAGTGCCACCGAAGTCCAAAGGCGTCACTATAAAACCCCTCGACCATCTCGGCATCCGCGGCGTCGAAACGAACGACGCGATCTTCGACGATGTCGAACTCGGCGAAGACGCAATCCTAGGCGGCCCGCAAACGTGGAACCAAGGCTGGAAGCAACTCGCCGGGCGCGCGCTCGAAGTCGAGAAGCTGGAACTCTCCGCCTGCGCACTTGGGTTGGCCGAAGCCGCCTGCGCCGATGCGTTCGAATACGCCGAAACAAGAGTTCAATTCGGCAAGCCCATCGGTGCTCACCAGGCGATCCGCCACGCAATCGCCGACGCGAAAACGAAGACGCTCGCCATGCGCCTTATGCTCTACCACGCAGCAGGGTTGGTTCAGGACCGCAAACCCAGCGCGCTCGAATCCTCGATGACGAAACTCTTCTGCTGCGAAGGCGCATCCGAAGTAACGTTAGCCTGCCAGCGCATCATGGGCGCCTACGGTCTCTCCGATCTGATGGACATGGAGCGCTATGTCCGCGACGCGATCTCGCTGCCGATCGTCGGCGGATCGTCGAACATGCAAAAGAACAATATCGCCAACAGACTAAAGCTCGCGGAGTGACCATGAGCGATATCATCGCGACAGCCCGTGGCTTCCACGACGAACTGAAGCGCCGTGCGCCGGAGATTGAGGCTGCCCGGCGCCTACCGGCTGACCTTGCCAAGAAATTCAACGACGCAGGGTTTTTCCGCCTGCTCGTGCCGAAGGACTACGGCGGCTTGGAATCCGATCCGATCACGTTCGCGCACCTCGTCGAAACACTCGCCGAATCCGACGCTTCCGCCGCGTGGGTCGCGATGATCTGCGCCTCGACCGGGGTAACCGCCAGTTGGGTCCCGCCAGCGGGCGCGCGCGAAATCTTCGCGACCCCCGCGACCGTGGTCTGCGGCGTCTTCGCCCGCCGCGGCAAAGCGCATGACGAGGGCGACCACTACCGCATCGAAGGCCGCTGGCAGTGGGGCTCGGGCAGCGACATCTCCGACTGGATGACCGCGGGCTGCGTTCTCTACCGTGACGGAAAACCGGTGATGGAGGGCGAAACGCCGGCGAACGGCGCTATCTTTGCCCCCACGCGCGAGATTGAACTCCAAGGCAACTGGGATACCTCCGGCCTTTGCGGCACCGGCAGCCAGGACTTCGTGATGCGAGACGTTCGCGTCCCAAAGGCGCGCGCCGAATTCGGTGCGTTCAAGGTTCACGTCGACCGCCCGCTGTTTCACTTCCCGCCATTCGGAATGCTCGCAAGCGGCGTCGCGGCTGTGATGATGGGCGCTGCCCGCGCATCGATCCGCGAACTGACCGCGCTCGCCAGTGTAAAGATTCCGGAGGCTCACCGCCGCGTCCTCGCCCAACGAACCCGAACGCAAGAAGACCTCGCCGAAGCCGAAGCTCAGCTTCGCTCCGCCCGCGCCTTCTATTTCGAGATGATGGGCAAGGCCTGGGACGAAACGAAAGCAAAGGGCAGGGCCTCGACCGAAACCCGCCGCGACCTGCGCCTGGCGATCACGCACGCGGCCCGCTCATCCGTAGGCGCCGTTGATTTGATGTACAATCTCGGCGGCGGCACAGCGGTTTACAAGGCGTCCCCATTGCAGCGCATCTTCCGCGATGTCCACGTCGCCTCCCAGCATATGCAGGTCGCAACCCCCACGATGGAAACCGCAGGCCGCCACATGCTAGGTCTCGACGGCGACTACAGCCAATTGTGAGCACATGAGCGAAATCAAACTCGTCATCGCCGGCGCTGCAGGCCGGATGGGCCTCGCCGTCATCCGCGAAGCCGCGAAGATGCAGGGCATTACGCTCGTGGCCGGCCTAGAGGCCGCCGACAGTGCGGCGCAAGGCAAAGATCTAGGCACGCTCGCCGGCATCGATGCTCTTGGCGCCCGCATTGAAGCCGATCCGCTCCCCGTGCTCGCCAAAGCCGACGCGCTTATCGATTTCACGCGGCCCCAAGCCACCCTCGCGCTGGTCGATCTCGCCGCCCAAGCACGCATCGTGCACGTCATCGGCACGACGGGCTTCGCCGAAGCCGACGAAACGCACATCAAAGCGGCCGCGCGCCATGCCACGATCGTGAAGTCCGGTAACATGAGCCTGGGCGTCAACCTGCTCGCGGGTCTCGTCGAACTCGCCGCGCATGCCTTGGGTCAGTCGTTCGACATCGAAATCCTAGAGATGCATCACCGCCACAAGGTCGACGCGCCATCGGGCACCGCACTTCTGCTCGGTCAGGCGGCAGCGCATGGCCGCGACAAGAAGCTCTCGGAACTCAAGCTAAAGCCGAACGACGGGATCACCGGCCCACGGCAGCCCGGTCGCATAGGCTTCGCGAGCTTGCGCGGCGGCAGTGTCGTCGGCGATCACACGGTATTCTTGAGCGGCGATGGCGAACGCATCGAGCTCACCCACCGCGCCGAAGACCGCGCAATCTTTGCCAAAGGCGCACTTCGTGCCGCGCTGTGGGGCCAAGGCAAGGGCCCGGGCCTCTTCGACATGCAGGATGTCTTAGGCTTGCGCCAACACCGTTGAGGCTTTCGCCTCGCTGAGCGCCTTGCGCAAAGCAGCGGCAAAATCCTTGCGCTCGAACGGAGCAAGATAACTCCCTATTTCCAGCGACCGCCCGTGACTGCGTAACGTCACGGTCGTGCTCAACTCGTCCTCATCGACCCAAACGCTGACCCAATAGGCCGGGAACGTCCATTCTCGCCGCGCGCCGTCTTTATCAACGCGTTCGACGATCAAAGTCTCGCCGTCAATGATGAAGCGCTCGAACGCGCGCGTTTGCGCATAACTCAACCGAAACGCGACGTAGACAGCGAGAACGTCAAGACCCAGGAAGCCGGCGACAGGCCAGGCACCCTGCGAAATCATGATTCCCGCAAACACGGCGTTGATAGCGATTAGAAATCCGATGAACAGCCGAAACCCGTGCGGTCCCAACGACCTGTACGGATGAATGACGGCATCGAAACTGGCGTGCGGCCTGTCCATTTGGAGCGATGCTACGGGCATTCGCCCGAGCCGTCATCAGAAAGGGGGCGCATGGTGGAGCTGAGCGGAATCGAACCGCTGACCTCCTCATTGCGAACGAGGCGCTCTCCCAACTGAGCTACAGCCCCATACGCCCGCGAACGGCCCAAACAGCGGCCCTTCCGCGCGAAGGCACGGGTTTTAGGGTCGCGCTCCATCCTCTGTCAAGTTTGGGCCGTTTGCCTTGCCGCGCCAGCCCTTAGGCAGTTACACCTGCTCTGCGCCCGCCCCGATTCCACTACACAGAGAGCCGAATGCTGTTCGTCATCATCGACACGCTGATCACGGTGTACGTCTGGGTCCTGATCGCGCGCGTCGTTCTGTCCTGGCTGATCGGCTTCAACGTCGTCAATCAGTTCAATCCGGCGGTTCGGGCGGTCGACGACTTCTGCAGGACTTTGACCGAACCGCTACTGGGACCGATCCGCCGAGTGATGCCAAGTTTCGGTGGCCTCGACATTTCGCCCATCGTCTTGCTCCTCGGCATTGAGGTCGTACGTATCCTGTTGCGCGACCTAAGCTGAGCGTTGTGACGGCGTCGTTGTTTCGCCTTAGCCACGACGGAATTCTGCTGCAAATACGCCTGACGCCGCGCGCGTCTCGCGACGGCTTCGATGGGATCAAACAAGGCACGCTCCAAGCCCGCGTTCGCGCCGTGCCGGAGGATAGCCGCGCCAACGCGGCATTGGTCGAATTGGTCGCAGACGAAATCGGCATCGCAAAGTCGACTGTCGCGATTACCGCTGGCAAAACTGCGCGCCTCAAAACTGTACTGATCGCAGGCGATCCGACAGCGCTCGAAGCGCGCGTGGCCGGTTGGGCGAAGAGGTTCGAATGACGGCACAAATCATCGACGGCAAAGCATTCGCAGCCTCCGTGCGCGCCCGCGTGGCTGCGGCCGCTGCAGCGTTCAAGCAGAGCCAAGGCGTCCCCGTGGGCCTGACCGTTGTCTTGGTCGGCAACGATCCCGCGAGCGAAATCTACGTCCGCCTCAAGGTCGAAGATGCTCGCGAAGCCGGCATCGACTCGCGCGACGTGAAACTGCCCGCAACGGCGACCGAAGCCGAAGTCCTGGATGTCGTCCGCAAACTCAACGCGGACCGCAACGTCCACGGCGTCCTCGTGCAGTTTCCTACACCTGCGCAGGTGCGCCAGGAAGCCGTGCTCGACGTGCTCTCGCCCGACAAGGACGCCGACGGATTGACAACCCTCAGCGCCGGCCGCCTCGTCAGCGGTCGGCCTGGCCTCGTCTCCTGCACGCCGCAAGGCTGCCTGATGCTCATCAAATCGGTTCGCCAAAAACTTGAGGGTCTGAACGCGCTCGTCATCGGCCGCTCGCAGCTTGTCGGCAAACCGATGGCGCAGCTTCTGCTGCAGGAAAATTGTACCGTCACCATTGCCCACTCGAAAACGAAGGATCTGGCGGCCGCAGCGCGCAGCGCCGACATCCTGGTCGCGGCCGTTGGCCGCGCCGAGATGGTAAAGGGCGATTGGATCAAACCCGGAGCGATCGTGATCGACGTCGGTATGAACCGCATCGATTTGCCCACCGGAAAATCGAAACTCTTCGGCGATGTCGCCTATAATGAGGCGAAAGAGCGGGCTGGCGCGATCACGCCGGTGCCCGGCGGTGTCGGACCCATGACGCGCGCGTGCCTGCTCCGCAACACGGTCTTGGCGGCTTATGCTCAAGCGCGCATTCGCCCGCCCACGGAGCCTTGACGATGAGCACGCTGCCGCCCCTGTGGCTCGACCACATCAACATTCCCTCGAAGGATCCCGAAGTCTTAGCCCAGTGGTACGCGCAACGCATGGGGCTGGACCGCCGCGGCGCGACGGTTCACGGCCCGGGCATTTCGATCTTCTTCAAAAAGGGCACGCCGTTGAACGCGGGCGACGCCTTCCACTTCGGCTTCCGCGTCGAAACGAAAGCAGCCGTCGAAGCCTGGGCTGAGGCGCTCGGTGTCGCCATCGCCTGCGACGAAGAAGACTTCTTTGCCGCCCGCGTCACCGACCCCGAAGGCAACCTGTTCGAGATCTATTGGGACAAGCTTTAGGCGGGAAGTATGAAGCGCAGAGTGACTGCACGCGTTGCAGCAGGTTTGGCTCTTTCTGTCGCTCTGCTTGCTGGCTGCAGCAGCAACCAAAGCGATCCCCCTAAGACAGTCGCAGAGCGCAACGCCGAAGCGTTCGGGCGCAAGACGTTGGCAGCTGAGCAAGGCGACGTGAAAGCGCAAACTGAGCTTGGTACCGCTTACTGGGGTGGCATGGGCGTTCCTCGAAACGCCCCCGAGGCCGTACGCTGGTGGCAGCGCGCAGCATCGGGCGGGGAATGCCGCGCGATGCTATTTCTAGGAAATGCCTACGAGACCGGGGAAGGTGTGGGTGTCAATCTGGAAGCTGCGATGCGTTGGTACAAAGCGTCCGCGGAGCAAGGCAACACGACCGCCATGATCTCGCTGTCTCAGTTGCAGGTCGAACGGGCAGCTAGGAAGAACGACACAGATTTCGTTGAAGTCTACAAATGGTACGAGATATTGGCGGTGGTTGATCCATTCCCCGATCTGGATGTTCGCCGGGAGGCGCTCGCATCGATGATGTCGCCCAGCGATGTGCAGTCTGCAAGAAAGCTCGCGGCAGCGTGGCTTCAAGGCCACCGCGCGCAACTCGAGAGCGGCCCGTGCGCGAAATCTCGACGTACGCGGAAGTGATTCCTGCTTCTTGGTCGCTCGGTTTCGCGCCGCCAGCAGCCGCAGTGCGTTCGGCTTGATGAACCCTTTCTGTGTCTTTCTGGTCATAGACGCAGATCGCGCACACTCGTCCTAGCGTATCTCCACCACCGCAAAGCCTTGCGCGAGATACGCTTCAACTTGACCCCAAGCCTCCTCGAACCGCTCGATGATCACCCGCGTTGGTGCGTTCCCCGTGCGCACCCACAGTATGGACGGCGGTGTGCCGATGAGCGGTGAGGCAACAAAATCCTTATCCTTCGTCACCACGATGGCGCCATGCGCTTCTGCATGGCGGCGGACGTCGATGTCATCGCTGTCACGCAGACCCACGTCCGCGACATGCACGGCGTCATATCCCCGTCTGCGCAGCCACGGTGCCAACACCGGTGGCAGCTGCGCATCGACGACGAACTTCACTGCGCTGCCGTGACTATCGGGTGCTTCATTTCCTGCGCCGCGTAGGCGAGCGCCGCCAAGATGTCGTCACGTTCCAAATACGGATAGTCCGCGAGGATTTCCTCGTACGTCATCCCGCCAGCGAGCATTTCCAGCACGTCGGTCACGCGAATCCTCATTCCGCGAATGCACGGTTGTCCGTTGCATTGCCCGGCGCGAATAGTAATACGGGACTGCAAATCGCTCATCCGGACATCCTACAGGGTCCAGGACCGGGCGCAAAGTCGCGAACGGGAGAGTCAAGAAAGGTAGGGACGCCCTACTTCTTCACCGACTGATTCCGCGCCGCCAGCAACCGCAGTCTAAGCGCATTGAGCTTGATGAAGCCTTCCGCGTCCTTCTGGTTATAGACGCTGTCCTTCTCGAACGTGACATAGTCCTGGCGATAGAGCGAATTCTTGGACTCGCGGCCGACGACCGTCGCGTTGCCCTTGTAGAGCTTCAGCCGCACGGTTCCGCTGACGAACTCCTGGCTCTTGTCGATCAAGGCCTGCAACATCTCGCGCTCCGGCGTGAACCAGAATCCGTTGTAAACGAGCTCCGCGTACTTCGGCATCAATTCGTCCTTCAAGTGCCCCGCGCCGCGGTCGAGCGTGATGGATTCAATTCCCCGGTGCGCCACGTAAAGGATGGTGCCGCCCGGCGTCTCGTACACGCCGCGGCTCTTCATGCCAACGAACCTGTTCTCGACGAGGTCGAGCCGACCGATCCCATTCGCACGGCCCAACTCGTTCAATTGAGTCAGCAACGTCGCGGGCGACAAAGCCTGCCCGTCGATCGAAACCGCATCGCCGCGTTCGAACCCGATCTCGACGTAAGTCGCCTTGTCCGGCGCTTCTTCTGGGCTGATCGTGCGCTGATAGACGATAGAGTCAGCCTCCGTCGCCGGATCCTCCAAAACCTTCCCCTCGCTCGACGAATGCAACAAGTTCGCATCGACCGAGAACGGCGCCTCGCCGCGTTTGTCCTTCGCGATGGGGATCTGGTGCTTCTCGGCGAACTCGATCAGCTTTGTGCGGCTCTCAAGCTCCCACTCGCGCCAAGGCGCGATCACACGAATATCGGGCTTCAGCGCGTAATACGTCAGCTCGAACCGCACTTGATCGTTGCCCTTCCCCGTCGCCCCGTGAGCGACCGCATCGGCGCCAGTTCTCTCGGCAATCTCGATCTGTTTCTTGGCAATCAGCGGCCGTGCGATCGACGTGCCGAGCAGATACTGCCCCTCATAAAGTGCATTCGCCCGGAACATCGGAAAAACATAGTCGCGCACGAACTCTTCGCGCAGATCCTCGATGAAGATGTTGGAAGGCTTGATGCCGAGCATCTCGGCCTTCTTGCGCGCTGGCGCCAACTCTTCGCCCTGCCCAAGGTCGGCCGTAAAAGTTACCACCTCGCAGCCATAGGCCGTCTGCAACCACTTCAGAATGACCGACGTATCGAGCCCGCCTGAATAGGCGAGCACGACCTTCTTCACCGGGGTCTTGCTCATACGAAATTCCTCAATGCGGCATACGAACAATTTCTTTGGAGCGCAGATCCGCGATCCGATCGCTCGCGCGCTGCTTCACGCTCTCGCTTTTCAGCTGCCCGCAGGCCGCCATGATATCGCGGCCGCGTGGCGTGCGGATTGGCGAGGCGTAGCCCGCGCGATTGACGATCTCGCCGAACTCTTCGATCCGCTCCCAGTCGGAGCATTCGTACGGCGCGCCAGGCCATGCATTGAAAGGGATCAAATTGATCTTGGCCGGAATCCCGCGAATGATCTTAACAAGCTCGCGCGCATCGGCATCGGAATCGTTGACGCCCTTCAGCATCACATATTCGAACGTGATCCGCCGCGCATTCGACAAGCCCGGATACGCCCGGCACGCCGCCAGCAATTCTTTGATCGGATATTTCTTGTTCAAGGGCACGATCACGTCGCGCACGTCGTCGCGCGGCGCGTGCAGCGAAATCGCGAGCATCGCCCCGATTTCCTCGCCGGCGCGCTCGATCATCGGGGCAACGCCTGCGGTCGAGAGCGTGATTCGCCGTTTCGAGACCGACAACCCCTCGCCGTCGGCGATCACATTGATTGAATCGCGCACGTTCTCAAAATTGTAGAGCGGCTCGCCCATGCCCATCATCACGACGTTCGTGATTTGGCGCTCCTCCGAGTTTCGCCCCGCCCGCGGCCATTCCTTCAAATCGTCGCGCGCGACAAGCACCTGCGAGACGATCTCTTCGGCGGTCAAATTTCGTACGAGTTTCTGCGTGCCCGTATGGCAGAACCGGCACGTCAGCGTGCAGCCCACTTGGGACGAGATGCACAGCGTCCCGCGGTCTTCGTCCGGAATGAACACGGTCTCGACTTCAACCCCGGGCCCGAATCGGATCAGCCACTTGCGCGTGCCGTCTTGCGACGCCTGCGTGGTGACGACCCCGGGCCGCGCGAGCGAAAACCGTTCGGCGAATTCCGCGCGCAATGGCTTCGCCAGCGTCGTGATCGCGTCGAACCCCGTCGCGCCCTGCACGTAGGCTGCGTTCCAAATCTGCCCCGCCCGCATGGACAGATGCTTGGGCTCGACGCCGGCGTCGGCGAACGCGGCCTTGAGGCCCTCGCGCGTCAACCCGATCAAACTCTTCGGCGAACCCATGAATGCTTCCAAAAACGAAAAGGGCGGCTGAATGCCAGCCGCCCCCAAATGGCCCTGAAGTTCGGCGGCTAAGGTCGTTCTATTTGCAGCCTTCCGTCACTTTGTCGAGTGCGGCGGATATGCCCTTCAGCGAGTACGTATCCGTGGTCAGCGTTCCGCGCTTCGAGATACCCTTAACCCTCATTTCGCTGGCACCACGCAGCGCTGTTATGAGCCGTTGCTCATCCTGCTTGCTCTGCAGCCACGCGCCGTCCGCCTTGGTGAAGAAGCTGAACTTGTCGGATCCGACCTCAACCGTGGCCGTCGCGCCGTCCTTGAACTGATAGCCGATGACGACTGAAGGTTCGTTTGCGATCGAGGCCTTCGGCCACGTCGTGATCAAGAAGTAGATCGGATCGCGCTTCGCCGTGGCCGGTTCCTTCGTCTGCGGCTGTGTCACAGCCCAGCAGACGGCGCCCCGCCCGTCGTTGTTTTTATAGGCTTCCCAAGCGTCGTGCGTGCCGAGCAACGTCGGACCCGGCTGCGCCGCCGCCGCGCCGAGACCGGCGCCAAGAGCCAACGTCGCAAGACCAATCCGGCTGAATGTGAGAGACATGAAACTACCTTTGCTTGAAACGGCACCCCAAG
>JANNEL010000108.1:0-1963 GCA_031378595.1 Alphaproteobacteria bacterium | reverse complement strand
GGCGAGCGCTTCGATGCGCTTCACGCGATCAAGCTGAGACCCTAGTTTTGCGTGAAAGATACTTTGCTCCAGCGCAGGCACCCGAGCCTCGAGTTTCGTCTTACGATCTTGGTCCCAGAAAAACTTTGCGTCTGAGAGCCTGGCGCGCAGCACGCGTTCGTTGCCGGCGACGACGTTCTTTCCGCCGTCCTTTGTGATCATGTTCGCGATGACGACGAACTTGTTCGCGAGCTTGCCCGTCTTGGGGTCCTTGAGCGCGAAGTACTTTTGGTTTGCGCGCATGGTGGAAATCAAAATCTCCTGCGGCACGTCGAGGAAGCCTTTGTCGAACTGGCCAATCAACGGCACTGGCCACTCGACGAGGCCGGCCACTTCGTCGGCGAGGCCGTCGTCCTCGATGAGTTCAAGGTTTTGCGCGTGCGCGAGTTGTTTCGCGTCGTGCAAAATTTGCGCTTTGCGATCGGCGGCCGCCAAGACCACATGTGAGCGCTTCAGCTATTCGACGTAGTCGTCGAAGCGGCGCACTTCGATCTGGTCGGGCCCAAGGAAACGGTGGCCGCGGGTTTTGTTGCCGCTTTTCACGGTGCCGATTTCGAACGGCACGACTTCGCCGTCGAACGTGCAGACGATCGCGTGCAGCGGGCGCACCCAAGTGAGTTCGCCCGATCCCCAGCGTTGCGACTTCGGCCACGGGAACGACTTAATCACTTCGGGGATCAGTTCGGCGAGGACGGCAGGTGTGGGCCTGCCTTTCCGTTCGGCGATCGCGAGGTAGAAGTCGCCTTTCGGATCCTTCTGAACCTTCAGCTGATCTTTGCTTAAGCCCGTCGAGCGCAGGAAGCCTTGGATCGCGGCGTCGGGTGCGTCGACCTTTGGGCCTTTGCGTTCTTCCTTCACGTCGGCTTGTTCGCTCGGCAAGCCTTCAATCACGAGCGCGAGGCGACGCGGCGTTGCGAACGAGCGCGCGCCTTCGTTCAGGAAGCCGCGGTCGGTGAGGCCGCCGACGACGAGGCGTTCGAGATCGCGCGCAGCAGCGGCTTGCATGCGCGCGGGGATTTCTTCGGAGAAGAGTTCGAGGAGGAGTTGGGGCATCGCGTTACCGCATCCCGCTCATGCCGGCGCCGATCGTCATGCCTTGTGGGCTTTCGACCCAGGCTTGCGCGCATTCCTTCGCGAGCGCGCGGACGCGGCCGATATAGGCTTGGCGCTCGGTCACGCTGATGACGCCGCGCGCGTCCAGTAGGTTGAACGCGTGGCTTGCCTTGATGCATTGCTCGTACGCCGGCAACACGTGGCGCCAGTCCGGGTGCGCGGCACTGCGGCCGACTTTGCGGGCGAGCAGGCGCTTGCACTGTTCCTCGGCGTCTTTGAAGTGTTGGAACAACGCGTCGGTGTTCGCGTGTTCGAAGTTGAAGCCGGACTGTTCGACTTCGTTCTGATGATAGACGTCGCCCCAGCGCATGAAGTCCGGCGACTGGCGGTTCATGGTGTTGTAGGCGAGGTCGAAGCCGTTATCGACGCCTTGGACGTACATCGCCAGACGCTCAAGCCCGTAGGTGATTTCGGCGGAGACCGGACGGCAGTCGATGCCGCCGACTTGTTGGAAGTAGGTGAACTGCGTCACCTCCATGCCGTCGCACCAGACTTCCCAGCCCAGGCCCCAGGCGCCCAGCGTCGGCGATTCCCAATCGTCTTCGACGAAGCGGATGTCGTGTTCGTCGGGCGAGATGCCGAGTGCCTTCAACGAACCCAGATAGAGGTCGAGCACGTTGTCGGGCGAAGGCTTCAGGATCACTTGGAACTGGTAGTAGCGCTGAAAGCGGTTTGGGTTGTCGCCGTAGCGGCCGTCTTTCGGGCGGCGCGAAGGCTGGACGTAGGCGCACTTCCACGGATTTGGCCCGAGCGCGCGCAGCGTCGTTGCGGGATTGAACGTGCCCGCACCCATCTCCATGTCGAACGGTTT
>JANNEL010000100.1:0-3465 GCA_031378595.1 Alphaproteobacteria bacterium | reverse complement strand
GTCTCGCCCCTGCGATCATCATCACCATCATGGCGATGTGATAGACGAACATGCCCTTGAAATCGAAGGACAGGTCGGACCACGATCTCGCAGTGTCGTCAGAGAACACAGTCGACCACCTCTTGGCGTCGCAGTTTACGCCGCTTTGTACCAGTCGATGCCTTCGGCGTCGCGGGTGCGGGGTAGTTTTTTGCGGGCGATGAGGCAGTTGAGGTGGGCGAGGCTTTCGCCGGTGGCCATGCCGTAGTTGCCGGTGGTGATCTTCGTGCGGAAGAGGGCTGGAAACACATCGACCGCGCGCTTTGGCGTTACGCACATCTCCAAGAGTTTTCTCAGGCCGTCTTCGTGGTCGTCGATCAGCGCCTGCATGCGTGTCTTCACGCCGTAGAACGGTTCGTTGTGGGCGGGCAGGATGAGCGTGTCGTCGGGGATCAGCTTTTTCAGCATCGCGCAGCTGTCGAGCCATTCTTGCAGCGGGTTCGCTTCGGGCTCCGTCGGGAAGACGCTGACGTTCGACGAGATGCGCGGCAGGATTTGATCGCCGGAGATCATCAGCTTCTGCTCAGGGCACCAGAGGCACGCGTGTTCCGGCGCGTGGCCGCGGCCGACGACGATGCGCCACGTGTTCCGGCCGATCACCACTTCCTGGCCTTCGACAAGGCGGTGGTACGATTGCGGCAGGCTGTGAATGCCCATGCCGAAGCCGCCGAAGCGGCGCTTGTATTCGTCGATCATCGCGTCCGGGAAACCGGCGGCCTTGTAGAACAGCACGCCGTCTTCGGGTGCGGGTTGGCCGGTGTCCATCACCAGCGTGCGGCAGAGCAGGTAGTCCGTGCGCGACATGTGGAGGGGCGCGTTGAACTTCTTTGCGAACCAGCCGGCGAGGCCGACGTGATCGGGATGCAAATGCGTGACGATCACGCGCGTGGGCGTAGCGTTCTTCGCCGCCAGCACCTGGCGCCAGATGTCTTTTGCCGCGCTCGACGCGATGCCGGTGTCAACGACCGTCCAGCCTTCGCCGTCTTCGAGCAGCCAGACGTTGATGTGGTTCAGTTGAAACGGCAGCGGCTGACGCACCCAGTGGATGCCTGGCGCAACCTCGATCGTCTGGCCGGGTTCGGGCTTGGCGTCGAACGGATACTTGAGGCCGTCGCGTTCGCGCATCGGCGCTTCCGTTCCGTCCATGGTCATCGTCATATGCGAACTCGATTCTTGCAGTGCGTTGGTTGGCGGTCAGGCTATGCTGCACTGCGAAATAGAGCAAATCGGTTGGCCTAACCCCTGGGTTTCCTAGCGCAACCCGCAGGGCGCGTGCTTTGGTCAACGAACAGAAACGAGGAGTGGGACATGGGTTGGATTGGACGGATCGGCATCGGGCTTTTGATCATCGCGGCGGTGCTGGCGGGCGCCTATTGGTATTACGTCACCGATGGCGCGGTGCCTTCGACCGCCACGTATCAGACCGACATCGCGGGTTGGCGTGCGCTGGTCGCGGCCGATACCGCGGCGCTGCCGACAGAGATCCGCGTCGAGTATGTGGGGCGCGATACGATCCCGCTCGCTGCGATGCAGGCGGGTGCGCCGTTCGAGCAGTATAAGCGCGTGCGCGCGGCGTTTCAGCTGAACGGGCCTACGGGTAGCGTCATCATCGACACCGCCATGGACAAGACGATCGCGGAGAAGGCGCAGCAGGGGCCGGCGGCCGCGTTCGACGATGCTTCCTATGGGCGCGTGATTGCGGCGATGGGAAATGCTTTGCGGGTGGTGGTCACGCATGAGCATGCGGATCACATCGGCGGGGCCTCGAAGTTTCCGGTGCCGGAGCGGTTGGCGGAGCGGCTGACGTTGACGGCGAAGCAGTATGAGGGCTTGAAGAAGCTCGCGCGGGATGAAGCGACGGCGCTGGCCAAAGCCGACATACGCGCGCTCGATAAGGCGGAGCGGGTTGCGCCTGGCGTGGTGATGATCCCGGCGCCCGGCCACACGCCTGGCAGCGTGATGTTCTTCGTGAAGCTCGCCGACGGGCACGAGGTGTTGTTCATCGGCGATATCGCGTGGGTGCTTTCGAACGTGACGGACCTCGCCACGCGGCCGCGCTTTGTGCAGCAGTTCTACATCAGCGAAGACCGCGCGGCGGTTGCCGATCAGATCCGCGCGCTGCACGAGCTTGCGGTGAAGGAGCCGGCGCTCACCATTATCCCCGCGCACGATGCGCCGGTGATCGAGGGGCTTGTCACGTCCGGATTGCTCAAGACCGAGTTCGCGGTCGAAGCGCCGTAAGGGGAGACGCATGGGCAAAGGACGGCTTGAGGCGTTTAGCGACGGCGTGATCGCGGTCATCATCACGATCATGGTGCTTGAGATGAAGCCGCCGCACGGGGTTGAGCTTTCGGCGCTCATCCCCGTGCTACCGGTTTTCTTGAGTTACGTGCTCAGCTTCATCTATGTCGGCATCTATTGGAACAACCACCACCATCTGATGCATGCCGTGCACAAGGTGGACGGGCGTGTGATGTGGGCGAACTTGCACCTGCTGTTTTGGTTGTCGCTGTTTCCGTTCATGACGGGATGGATGGGCGAGAACCACTTCGACACCGTGCCGGTGGCGCTCTATGGCGCGGTGCTCTTCATGGCGGCGATCGCTTACACGATATTGGTTCGGACGCTGATCGCGCTCCACGGGAACGAGTCTACGATCGCAGCGGCCATCGGCAGCGACACGAAGGGTTACCTCTCGCTCGTGCTCTATCTCGCCGGGATCGCGACGGCGTTCGTGAACAGCTATGCGGGGTTTGCGTTCTACGTGCTGGTGGCGGCGCTCTGGCTTATTCCAGACCGGCGGATCGAGCGGCAGTTGAAGGCGAAGTGAAGCGCGCCTTCAAGCCCGGCTTAAACCAGTTCAGCTGCGTCGGGCCGTCGTGGGCTTTGTCCCAGACGAACCAAGCGTAGGCGGTGGTGCCGCTGCCCGCGCGCTCGGCGTCCTTCATGTAGAACGTGATGCGTTCGGAGAAGATCCACACGCGTGCGGGCGGGTTTGTCAGGAAGATCGTGTTTGCGCGGTTGGCGCCTTCGAGGAACGCGAGGCGGAGCAGTAGCGCGAATTTGCGGCGTGCGAGCTTTAGGCCTTGGGCCACGAACGCTTCGGCGACGTTGTAGGGCGGGTTCGTGACGATGTTGTCGACTTGTGCGGTGGCGGTGAGGAAGTCAACGCCGCTTTCGCCGTAGCCGCGGCCGTAGAGATCGGTGGCGCGGACTTTGTAGCCTGCGTTCGACAGCACCTCGGCCATCGCACCGTCGCCGCACGCGCATTCCCAGATGTCGCCCTCGAAGCGTTCGCTCTCGGTGAGCGCATGCGTCGCCCACGCCGGCGTCGGAAAGAAGTCGGGGCCGTCGAGATCGGCCCGGCGCTTCGCCGTCGGCTTAAAGGCGCCGTTCAAGTTGTACGTCGGATCGGACACGAATCAC
>JANNEL010000084.1:0-1618 GCA_031378595.1 Alphaproteobacteria bacterium | reverse complement strand
CAGTCTTTCAGTCATCTGCGTCGACGGGGATTCGATGGAGCCAACGCTGTCCCACGGCGATGAAGTCATGGTCGACCTCTCGGACAATGCGACCCGGCTGCGCGATGGTATCTATGTCTTGAGGAGCGACGATGCCCTGGTCGTCAAGCGCGTTGCACTTGGTCCGCAGGGCAAACAGATCATGATCGTGAGCGATAACCCGGCCTATCCGCGCTGGAACGACGTCGACAGGCGCACGCTCCATATCATCGGGCGGGTACTCTGGTTCGGGCGCAAGGTGCAATGACTGCCGACGACGCCGGGCACTGCAGAGACGACGAGCGACGCGCCGCCCCTGCCAACTGCGCTCCCTCTGCCATCCAAAGCTAGATCCCGATCTCGAACGGTTTGACGATCGCCTTGCCCAGTTCAGGCGCATCGCGAACAATGGTGTTTTCGGACCGGCCCTTGGCGAGCCCCTTGGCCGCGGCAGCCGCCAGTTCTTTTGTCACTTCAATCGCCGACGTCTTCATGCCCGTATTGCGCTCCACGGCGGATTGAAGGCGCCCAACATTGTCGACGATGAGCGTCAGTCCATCGCGCAGGCGCGTGATCGTGACAAGGAAGGTCTGCTGGTTCGCCAGGTTACGCTCGCGGCTGTCCATTACGGCGATCCCGCGATCCGAGGTCAGGCCCTGCGCCATATGGGCATTGAGCGCATAGGCGAGGTCGAGACGCCGCAGCATTGGGTCACCCCGCGAAAGGACCTGCGCGATCCCTGTCGACGTTCTCAAGGAAACCGTTCGCCCATCGATTGCCTCGACCCGCGCCTGGTCGGCATTGAGCAAGCCGCGCTTGTGATCGGTGTCGGTCCAGCGGATCCGGTCGCCGGGATGGAGATCGATGGGTTTGATCTCGATCAGCTTCAGCGTGTCCTGATCTCCCTGCTGTTTCAATTTCTCTTGGTTGAAGGTGAGCTTCTTGCCCCTCGCATCCTCAAGCGTGATCCGGCCCGAGGCCGGGTTCGAGGCAGCCACACGATATTGCCCTTTCGATAGTCTCTGGCTGCGCTGGCGCCGGTCAAATTCGACGATCATGCCGGGCGCGTAGCTGGCGGCATAGCGCAGCTCCTCGCGTGTCGTGCTGATCCGCGACAGCGTCTCGACCCGCATCGACGGTTTCCCCAATTCGCCATTGGCCTTGAGCCCGGCCTGGACCGCCTCGTTGACCGCCGTGCGCAAAGCGCGGCCCGATGCATAGACTGCGGTCGTCTCGCGTTCGGCGGGTGAGAGCGACAGCCAGGTCACGGCCGCCGTCACCGCGCCGCCACCGGCCACTTCGACGATGTGGTCCTTCAATTCGGCGAGCGCTTCACTGACATTGCCGCCTTGTGCTGCATATTGGGCAGCGCGAAGCCGCTTGTCGCGCGCACGGACATTGAGGTTCATGACCGCGGTTTCAACGCCGGCCTTCTGCATGATCGCAAAGGGCTTGCCGGCATCGACCGCTCCCAGCTGCTTCTTGTCGCCAATGGCAGCGAAGCGGTCGAGTTCGAGGAGATTGGCGAGGCGGACGAGCTTCTCCTTGTCGGCGTTGCCGACCATCGAAGCCTCATCGAGCAGCACGACCGTGCCGCGCA
>JANNEL010000058.1:0-3281 GCA_031378595.1 Alphaproteobacteria bacterium | reverse complement strand
TGACCATGTTCACACTCGCGGTCGCTGGGTCCATCTCCACAACGCCGAATGAATATCTGTTCTTCTTTCCCGTAACCGACGCGCTCCGAAACGAGCAGCTGCCGCTCATCGGACCGCTGCTCAGCCTCTTCGGCTTCACGCAATTCCCTGAACAAATCAGCCTGACGTTCTCGCTGATCGGCGGTGCTTGCGTCGGCCCCGTGCTGGCCTCGAGCCGCACAATGGTCGCGCGCCTCGCGCCGCAGTCCATGATTTCGGAGGTCTATGGTCTTTACACGCTGACGGGAAAGGCGACCGCGTTCGCAGCGCCGTTCCTCGTCGCGATCGTCACGTCGGTAACGCAGAACCAGCGGGCAGGTTTTGCCGTGATCCTTGTGTTGCTAGTTCTGGGGCTCGTTGGCCTTTGGTGGGTGCGGGAAGAACGCGCCGTTGTGGCCCAGCAATAGCGGCCGGCGTCTCCTCGAATTCGGGGAATGTCAACGTCGCCAGCAACCCGGGCTTTGCATCCTCAAGCTTGATCGTCGCGTCATGCATGCGTGCAACTGCCGAGACGAGGCTCAAGCCCAAACCCGACCCGGGCGTGTTGCGCGAGCGTTCCAAACGCACGAAACGGTCAAGCACACGCTCGCGATCGCCCTCAGGAATGCCGGGTCCCGTATCGCGCACGGAGAATGTCGGACGGTGGCTACGCGGATCCATGCTCGCCGACACCGTCACCGCCCCGCCCTTTGGCGAATACTTCAGTGCGTTCTCGACCAAATTCGCCGCCGCCCGCGCCAGCAGACTGCGATTGCCGCGCACCATCACCTTCGCCGGCGCCACGAACTTCAACGAGATCCCGCGATCCTCCGCCGCCGGTTCGTAGAGATCGGCGACATCGTGGATGACCTCGCTCAAGTCGACGGGCTCCAACGTGTCACGATGCGCGCCAGTTTCGGCTTCCGCAATCAGCAGCAGCGAATTGAACGTCGAGATCAACCCATCGGCCTCTTGGATCGCACTCTCGAGCGCCACCGCGGTTTCCTCATTCGAGGAATGCCCGATCATCGCGCCTTCAAGTTTGTTGCGCAGCCGGTTCAACGGGGTACGCAAATCGTGCGCGATATTGTCCGCAACCTCGCGCATACCCATCATGAGGCGCTCGATCTGCTCCAACATCTGATTCAAATTCGTCGCCAGATCGTCGAGCTCGTCGCGGTTGCCCATCACCGGAATGCGCCGCGTCAAGTCGCCCGACATAATGTCCCGGCTCGTGCGGTTGATGACCTCCAAGCGCCTCAGCACGTTGCGGCTGATCCAGACGCCACCCACGATGCCGATCAACGCCGTGATCCCGATCGCCCACATCAGCGTCGAGCGGATTGCATCGCCGATCGCGCTGACCTCTTTCGTGTCGCGTCCGACGAGAAGTTTGTAACCACCCAGGAGCTGAACTTGAAAAGCCCGGCCCGGCCGCTTCTCGTGCTCGGGATCGTCTTCGCGCTCGTAAGTGAAGTTGATCCAGTCGCGATCCGTGGACACGGCGTCCGGTGGCCAACGCGAGAGGTTGCCCGCCAGCGGCACGTCGCCGATCGAGAGCAAATAGAGACTGTTGCGCAAACTCTGCCGAGCCGCGCGCTCGACAATGATCGTACGCAAGCCGACGATGTTCAGGCGTTTGTATTGCTCGCCAAGGCCCTGCACCTCCGCCTTGATCGTCTCGTCCGACAACGTGGCGAGCGATCCCGCCGTTCGCCAATAGATGAAGCCCAGAACCACAAGCACCGAAACGGCGAAGAGCATCAGGTAGGCGAAAGCCAACCTAAACGTCGCCGTTCGGAAGACGTCAAGAAAGCGCACGAAGCGAATATCCGGCGCCACGCACCGTGTGCAGCAGGGGCTCGTTGAAGCCCTTGTCGATCTTCGCGCGCAGCCGCGAGATGTGCACGTCGATCACGTTCGTTTGCGGATCGAAGTGATATTCCCACACATTCTCAAGCAGCATCGTGCGCGTAACGACCTGCCCCGCATGCCGCATCAGATACTCAAGCAGCAAAAACTCGCGCGGCTGCAAGTCGATGCGCTGCGTCGACCGCGATGCCGTGCGCGACAACAGGTCGAGCTCCAAATCGCCGACGGCAAGCTTCGTCGTCACCGTGTCGCTCCCGTTGCGCCGCACCAGCGCATCGATCCGTGCCAGCAATTCGACGAACGCATAGGGCTTGGCCAGATAATCGTCGCCACCCGCCCGCAGGCCCTTCACGCGGTCGTCCACTTCGCCAAGCGCGCTCAAGAACAAGACCGGCGTCTTGTTTCCCTCGTCGCGCATGCGGCGAACCATGGAAAGACCGTCAAGCCTGGGCATCATGCGATCGACGACGGCCACGTCGTAGTTTCCGGCCATCGCCAGATGCAAGCCGTCTTCGCCATCGCCGGCGTGATCGACAATGTGACCGCTTTCCTTCAAGCCGCGCGTCAAATACGCGGCCGCTTCGCGGTCGTCTTCGACAACCAAAATTCGCATCGTCAAGTTGCGTCCTCTTTCTGGGGGGTGAAGGACGAGGGGGCGGTGTTGTCCGCCCCCCGATATGTCTTTCGCCTTATTTAATTTTCACGGGTACATAGGTCCGCTGGTTTTCGCCACGCTCGACGAACAACAGAACCGAGGGTCGCTTCTGCGCCTTCGCTTGCGAAACCGCCGAGCTGACGTCCGTCACGGCGCGCACTTCGTTGCCGCCGACCGCAACGATGCGGTCGCCCGGACGCAAGCCGCGCTCTGCCGCGTCGCTGTCCGGATCGACATCCGTGATCAGCACGCCCTTCTCCTTGCCTACCAGGCCGTACTCCTGGCGCACGACCGGGGTAATCGCCGTCAGGCCAAGACCAAGCGCCGAAACGGACGCCTGCCCCGGCTTGTTCTCCATACCGCCACCGCTCGTACGCGGATCGAGCTTCGAAAGCCGCTCCTCACCCGGACGCTTGGCGATCGTGACCGTGATCGAGAGCTCTTTGCTGTCGCGCCACACGACGAATGAAGCCGTTTCGCCCGCGTGCAGTGCGCCAACGCGGCGCGTCAGATCGCGATTGTCCTTCACCGGTGCGCCGTTCATCTTCAAAACGACGTCGCCCTGCTTGAAGCCCGCCTTCTGCGCCGGGCTGCCGTCGATGACTTCAGCGACGATGGCGCCATTTGCGTTCGGCAGACCGAGTGCCTGGGCCGCGTCGTCGCTCAAGCTCTGAATCTGCACGCCCAGCCAGCCGCGCGTCACCGAGCCCGACTTCTTCAACTCCTCGACCACCCG
>JANNEL010000047.1:0-2599 GCA_031378595.1 Alphaproteobacteria bacterium | reverse complement strand
GGGTTGAGTTTGGTTGCGGCTGTCGCCCGCATGCATGAGGCGACGATCAAGCTTGAGGATGCAAAGCCGGGATTGCTGGCGACGTTGTCGTTCCCCGAATTTGAGGAGACGCCGGCTGCTATTGCTGGGCCGCAACGGCGCGTTCTTCCCGCACCCACCAAAGGCCAACGAGCCCCAGAACTAGAAACACAAGGATCACGGCAAAACCTGCCCGCTGGTTCTGCGTTGCCGACGTGACGATCGCGACCAGGAACGGCGCCGCAAAGGCGGTCGCCTTGCCCGTCAGCGTATAAAGACCATAGACCTCCGAAATCATCGACGGCGGTGCGAGGCGTGCGACCATTGTGCGGCTCGATGCCAGCACGGGGCCGACGAAGGCGCCACCGATGAGCGAGAACGTTAGGCTGATCTGTTCGGGGAACTGCGTGAAGCCGAAGAGGCTGAGCAGCGGACCGACGAGCGGGAGCTGTTCGTTTCGCAGTGCATCGGTTACGGGAAAGAAGAACAGATATTCATTCGGCGTTGTGGAGATGGACCCAGCGACCGCGAGTGTGAACATGGTCAGACTGATGAGGATCGCGCGCTTCGAACCGATTTTGTCGTCGATCCAACCGGCCATGAACGAGGTGAAGATGGGCACTGTCAGGACGATCAATGCGTAGAGGCCGATCTTCATCGTTTCCCAGCCGAAGACGCCGCTGAGATAGCCCGCCAGGAACGAGAACACCGCGCTCATCCCGTCGGCGTAGATCGCGCGGATGACGAGGTAGCTCGCCAAGTTGCGGTAGTGCGTGACGCGCGAGATCGTGTAGCGCAGTTGGCGCAGGCCCTTGCGGATCGCGCCCAACAGCGTGAGGCCCGAGCGCGGAACGTCGGGTGTGAAGAGCACGAGCGGGATCGAGAAGACGATGAGCCACACTACGGCAAGCGGCCCAGCGAGGCGTTCGTGTGCAAACGGGCCGTCGAAAAGCGTCAGCACGCCAAGCGCGGGGAGTGTGAGCCAGAGCAGGAAAACGCTGACGCTGCCGACGTAATCGAAGCTGTAGGCAACTCCGCTGATGAAGCCGACGTTTCGCTCGGTCGCGACACTGGTCAACATCGCGTTGTGATAGAGCGCGGCGCACTCCATCGTGACGGCGGCGACGACGATGGCCGCAAAGCCCAGTGCGACCGCACCCGGCGTCACGAACCAGAGTGCGATCATCGCGGGGATCGCAGCGACCGAAAACCAGATGATGCCGGGTTTGCGCGGGCCGTAGGCGTCGGCCAAGGCGCCCAGGATCGGCGCCAGCAGCGGAATCATGACGCCGGCCAAGGCCTGCGTGTAGCCCCAGATCACTTGACCTTGGACGTTGTCGCCGACCACGTGCTTCTGAAAGTACGCGTTGAAGACGAAGATGTTGACGATGACGAAGTAGGGGCTGCTCGCCAGTTGGTAGAAGGCCCAACCCAACTGTCCTGCCCGTGTGATGGGAAGCGCCGCGGCCGCGCTGGTCTCGCCGGTCATGCGTTGATCGTTTCCCCAAAAGGCGTTGGTTGAGTCGGCAGGTTCGCCGCTTCAAATTTAGATCAGGCGCGCGCGCGAAAAGCATTAGCGAATCGGGTGAAGCAGGAAAAGGAGCCCCGTTGGCAACGAAATAGCAATATGGGGCCACGCTTTTTTGCGGCTGATACCCAGAAATGCGCGGAAACAAACGCTTTGCTGCCGCCTCTGCACATGAAACCTAAGTAAAACGGCGTTATTTTGTAGATTGCTTAAGGTGTGTCTGGTAGATCGGATCATCGCTGATCTCATTCGAGGTCGCGCAACCCACACCCAAGTTGAGGGGCATAACCCAAATGAGCAAATCGGACTTTATCCTCGCCGTCGCCAAACGTGGCGGAGACCTTCCCAAGGCAGAAGCCAAGCGCGTGATCGAACTCGTGTTCGGCACGATCGAAGCCAGCCTGAAGGGTCTGAAGGGCGGCGGAAAGCTCCCGATCGGTAACTTCGGCGTTTTCACGGTTGCCAAGCGCCCGGCGCGCATGGGCCGTAATCCGCGGACCGGCGAAGCAATCAAGATCAAGGCGTCGAAGAAGCTGCGTTTCCGTCCGGCGAAGACGCTGAAGACGGCGGCTGGCATTATCTAAGCCCTTCTCGACGAGCGTTTGAAACGGCCTGGGCGGCAACGCTCGGGCCGTTTCTTTTTTGGCGTGCGCGTTGCCGGTGGTTGGGGCACAACGGATGCGATGAGCGGTCCCTTTTCCTCGCGTATTTCGCGGTTGCCGCAGGTGTTCGACGCCGAGCGCGCGGCGCGTACGCTCGACGCCTTGGGCGAACGCGCGGGCGAGGGCGTGTTGCGCGACTTGATCGGCGCCGCAGCGTCGAACAGTCCCTATCTCGCCCGATTGCTGGAGCGCGAGGCCGACAATCTGGGTCGTGACCTCGGCGGCGACCCGCGCATCGCTCTTGCCTCGATGTTGACCAGCGTTAGGTTCGACGAGACGCCGGCGCGGGGCGACATGATGCGGCGGCTGCGGGATGTGAAGCGGCGGGCGTCGCTCTTGATTGCGCTTGCAGACCTTGGCGGCGTTTGGGATTTGGACGAGACGACGGGGG
>JANNEL010000014.1:0-4566 GCA_031378595.1 Alphaproteobacteria bacterium | reverse complement strand
GCATGGCCATGACGATGAGGCCCGATACCAGCGCGCCGTCGATGAGTTCCAAAATCGGCATCACCATCGAGAACTCGCCGTTCGCTTTCTCCGGCGGGAAGAGCGCCATCTCGGCGACGTGGATCACTTCGAAGATGAAGCTGACCGCGTAGATCGCGAGCGCGACGGCAAGGCCGACGTAGAAGATCACCAGCAGGTAGCGGCTGTAGAGAATGATGCGCTCGACCGTGGTTTGGATTCTGTCCATCGGGTTGGTCGCGGCGCTGGCCAGAAACTGCTTCAGTTTTTCGGACATGTTCAGCTTTGTTCCGTGTCACCGCGGCCGGGTGTGTTCATCCAAACGATCAGGTAGCGCACCGGTATGACCCAGGCCATGCCGGCTACAGCGTAGAAGACGAATTCGAGGATCGTCCCGGCGTCCGGTAGCACAGCGACTGCCACGCGCATCACCAGAAGCACATAGATCGCAATGATGCCGAGCAGCAGGAACACGCCCAGCAGTTTTTTCCAACGCATACCCATGGGTGGTGATTAGCAATTGCGTGGGAGGGGGGCAAATGGCCGGAAGTGCAGGGTTGCGGCGGCGATCCGTTTCGACGCCAACGTGCCGCAGCGGGTGGGCGATTGGGCGGCGCAGCTTGGCGCCGCGCTGAGCACAAGCACGCGCCGCCTCTTGGGCACGGCGGACGTTGTCGCTAAACTCGAACGCACCGTTGGCCGCCCGCAAGTCTTGGCCGAGCCCGCGCCGCCGCAGTGCTTTAGTTTGTGACGTGTCCCCGGAATTCCCGGAATTCGTATTAGGGGGACGATCTATTTCCCCGATTCACGGCAGACAGTTTCGCCACCATTGTATTTCTGGCGAGTCATGCCGTCATAGCTTTCGCCGAGTATCGTCATGCGGCCGGTTTTGCGGTCGATGTCGTAGAATTTGCCGGCAATCTCGTCGTAGTGGATTGTGATCCTGTCCTCGGTGACTTCAACTTTGGGGGTCGAGAGATGATCGGGGTCTTTGCACCAGTGCATGGTTACCGTCTGCGCATCGCTGTCGAGTACCCACCGCGACGGGCAGATGTTCGCTTGCTTGTTGCCCTCGCAATCGAGGACGACGGTTTCGGCAAACGAGCTTGTTGCCGCGCCGATCGATGCGCAGGCGAGAGCGAGCGCGGCGACGAGACGCGAAGGCTTCGCAGGGATGGGAAGGATGGTGTGGTTCCGGTGCATGGCCTTAAGACCTTTCTGGGAATCGGGGCGTGCTTGCTTCGCATGAAACGCCGTGCACGATGACGAGACACCTGTTGGCGATTGAACGCTATTCCGCAGCGGCATTCAATGGCTTTGCTGCACTCACTACCTTCGCCGTCGCACACTCCAGCGCTTCGTCCTCGATTCTGGGCTTTACGCATGGCCCGTGTCACCGCGCGCTGTTCCTGACGAACGCCGGCACGGAAGTGCCCTTGATCCTGCCGATGATGTGCCTGTTTCCAGATCATCCCTTCGTGCGTTTGATCTGTGCGCCAAGAGTGGGCTGGAAGCCCGCGCTCCCGGGTGAGTTCAACTTGGTAATACGGTGACATGATAAAGGTTCCCTGGGCTGTCTCGGTGCGCGCGTCGCTTGACATTGGGGTGCGGGTCGTTCCACTTTTGTTCTGAAAGCTCATTGCTTGTTCCCACTTGCCCTCCAGCGGGGTGCGCCATATCAGGCTCGCATGACGACATGGATGTTCTCAGAGGCGGGTGTTGCAACGCCGCGTCAAATTGCGGCGCGGCCGCGGTTGGCGATGTGGCTGTTTGCGGTGGCCGGGTTGATCGCTTTGATGGCGGTCGTTGGTGGCCTTACGCGGCTTACGGATTCGGGCCTTTCGATCACGTCGTGGAAGCCGATCCATGGTGCGCTGCCGCCGCTGTCGGCTGCGGATTGGAAGCAAGAGTTCGACGCTTACAAACAGATTCCGCAGTACCAGCAGCTGAACAAGGGGATGTCAGTCAGCGAATTCAAGACGATCTTTTGGTGGGAGTGGTCGCACCGGAACCTGGGCCGCGTGATCGGGTTCGCGTTCTTGGTGCCGTTCTTGGTGTTTCTTGCGCGCGGTCAGATCGAGCGGGCGCTGATCCCGCGGCTGGCGGTGTTGTTCTTGCTGGGCGGACTGCAGGGTGCGCTCGGCTGGTTCATGGTGGCGAGTGGGCTCACCGAGCGCGTGAGCGTTAGCCAGTACCGGTTGGTCGCGCATCTCGGGCTTGCACTTGTCATCTATGGCGTGATCGTTTGGACGGCGTTGCCGCTCTGGCGCGGTGTGTGGCCGATGCGCAAGGCGGCACATCCGCTGTTTCCGGCTGCGGTTGCCGTTGTTGGGTTGACGTTCTTTCAGATATTGCTTGGTGGCTTTGTCGCCGGGTTGGATGCCGGGCTCACATACAATACGTGGCCGCTGATGGATGGCAAGTTCGTTCCGGACGGCGCTTACGCTGCTTGGCTTGCGCCGTTTGAGGACGTGACGACCGTGCAATTCGATCATCGCATGATGGCTTATGCGCTGACGGCGGCGGTGTTTGCACTTTGGATTGCGGGGCGGCGGCAGCGGCTATCGGGTTTTGCGGCGACGATGTCGAACGCACTACTAGGCGTCTTGGCTTTCCAAGTTTTGATCGGTATTTGGACGCTTGTCGAAGTCGTGCCGATTGGGCTTGCGGCACTGCATCAGCTTGGAGCTGTGGCGCTGCTGACGGCGGGTGTTGTGAACGCGTTCGCGCTTAGGACAGAGAGCGGCACATGAAAGAGAAGAAGAAGCCGTACAAACTCTACGCGACGAACGGCTGTGGCTCGATGATCGCGGAGATCGCGTTCGGGATGGCGAAGATGCCGTTCGAGATCGTCGATGTGCCGTGGGCGGACACGGGCTGGAAGAGCAAGGCGCTGAAGAAGCTCAATCCCTTGGGCCAAGTGCCAACGCTCGTGCTGCCGAGCGGCGAGGTAATGACCGAAACGGCGGCCATCATGATGCACGTGGCCGACACCGTTTCGGGGTTCGAGCTGGTACCGCCTGCGGGACACTCTTCGCGGGCCGCCTATCTGCGCTGGCAGATTTTTCTCGTGTCGGCGATCTATCCGACATTCACGTACGGCGACGTGACGGAGCGCTGGGTCGGCGAGACGCACGAACATGGCGCCGGGAAGCTTTTGCGAGCCAGCACGCACGAGCATCGCAAGACGCTGTGGCGGTTCGTCGAGAGCCACGTCGACGGTCCCTGGTTTTTGGGGGACACATTCTCGGCCCTCGATATCTACATATGGGCGATGACGCTGTGGCGGCCTGGGCGCGACTGGTTCAAGGCCGAGTGTCCCGCGATGCACAAGATCGCGTTGCGCCTGGATGAGCATCCTGTGGTCAGGAAAGTGGCGGCACGCAACAAGCTTTGAGGGGTTCACACGCGCCCGAAACTGCTTGGGGCGCGACCCGTATCTGCGTACAATGCCTTCGACCGTTTGGGGGATGCAATGCGTAAGTTGGTTCTGGTGCTGTGTGCGGTTGCGTTGAGCGGTTGTGTCACGAGGCCGACAGAGTCCATTCCGGCCTACGTCGCGGCGGCGATTGCTGACAAGGAGCGCCCGAAGGACGATACCGATCGCGATGCCGACCGGCATCCGGCCGAGATCATGACACTCACCGGCGTGAAGGCTGGCGATCGTGTGGTGGACGTCGGGCCCGGGCGGACTGGGTACTACACGAAGATATTGAGCCGCATCGTGGGCGAGGGCGGCAAAGTCTACATGTTCAATCCGACATGGGTCGCGGAGAAGTTTCCGATCGCCAAAGAAGGGCCCGCCATTCTCGCAAAGGCGGGCTACGCGAACGTCGAAGGTTCGATCCAGCCGATGGCGGAGATTAAGTTCGACGCGCCGGTCGACGCGATCTTCATGAGCCAGCTCTACCACGATCAAGTTTGGCAGAAGATCGATATCGCGAAGATGAACGCTTCGATCTTTGCCGCGCTAAAGCCGGGTGGTGTTTTCTTCGTCATCGACCATGTTGGGCCCGATGTGAAGACATCGGAACAGATCGACAAGGTTCACCGGATCGAGCCGTCGCTCGTGAAGGAGCAGGTGTTGGCGGCCGGATTCAAGCTGGAGGCCCAGAGCGATATTCTGAAGAACGCCGCCGATCCCCACACGGCGAACGTCTTCGACCCGTCGATCCGGGGCAAGACGGATCAGTTCGTGTTCAAGTTCGTGAAGCCGAAGTAGGCGGGCCTGTTTCAAGGCCCGACTTCTTCCTTCTTCTGACGCGACAGCTCGCGCACGAGCCATTCGACGAGAGCCCGACGGTGCGGGTCGCGGACGCGCGAGAGCGCCTCCGCGAAAGCCGCAACCTGGGGATCGCGCAGAAGGTCCGCGTTCCGATCGCCGGTCGAAACGTCGCCGATGCGATAGGGACCGCGGCCGGGCTTGCGGTGATCAGCTGACATAGGCGGATCTCGCCCCGGGCTGTGCGTACATCGGGGCGACTTGACCATCGACGTCGAACAAGACGTTTCCGCGGTTCGGTCCGCGCGCGATGCGCAGCTGCTTGA
>JANNEL010000752.1:0-1715 GCA_031378595.1 Alphaproteobacteria bacterium | reverse complement strand
GACAAAGAGAAAGAATGGAGAAGACGGATGACCATGAAACTCTACCACTGCCCCCAAACCCGCGCCTTCACCTCGCTCTGGATGATGGAAGAGGCCGGCCAACCGTACGAACTTGTGAAGGTCGATATTCGCGGCCCCGGTCATCCGACCGAGGCCTACAAGAAGATCAACCCGATGGGTAAGGTCGCGGGCTTCGAAGACAACGGCGTCGGCTTCGGCGAGACGGCGGCGATCTTGCTCTACGTCGCCGACAAATTTCCGCAGACGAAATTGGCACCGCTACCCACCGATCCGCGCCGCGGCCGCTTCCTGCAATGGCTGATGTTCGACGCCACCACGATCGAACCCGTCATGATGGAAAAACGCATGGGCACGAAACCGAATAGCTTCCAGGCCGGTTGGGGTGACTACGACCGCGCCATGGACGTGCTCGAAGCCGCGATAAAGCCCGGCCCGTGGCTCTTCGGCGATCAATTCACCGCAGCCGACCTTTACCTCGCGTCCGGTCTCGGCTTTGGCATGCAATTCGGAATGGTCGACAAACGCCCAGCCTTCGTCGCCTACGCCGAGCGTGCCCAAGCGCGCCCGTCGTTCAAACGCGCGAGAGAAATTGAAGAACGCGAGACCCCAAAGAAATGACCACGAACGCCGAACTCCTCGCCCGCCGTCAGGCCGCGGTTCCCCGCGGCGTGAACACGGCGCATCCCGTCTTCGCGGCGCGCGCCTTGAACGCGGAGATCTGGGACGTCGAGGGCAAGCGCTACATCGACTTCGTCGGCGGCATCGGGGTGCAGAACACCGGCCACCGTCATCCGAAGATAATGAAGGCGATCGACGCGCAGATGGCGAACGCGCTGCACACCGCGTTTCAAGTCAACGCGTACGAAAGCTACATCGCGCTCGCCGAAAAGCTGAATGCGGCGGCCCCGATCGAAGGCGCGGCCAAGACGATCTTCTTCACCACAGGCGCCGAGGCCGTCGAGAACGCGGTCAAGATCGCGCGCTACGCGACGAAGCGCTCCGGCGTTGTCAGCTTCTCCGGCGCGTTTCACGGCCGCACGTTCATGGGCATGGCGCTGACCGGAAAGGTCGTTCCCTACAAAGCGGGCTTCGGCGACATGCCGGGCGACGTCTACCGCCTGCCATTCCCCATCGTGAGCCACGGTCACACCTCGGAAGAAGCGCTCGCCGCGCTCGACAATCTCTTCAAGTTCGACGTCGAACCCACGCGCATCGCCGCCATCATCATCGAACCCGTGCAAGGCGAAGGCGGCTTCTACACTGCGCCGTTCGACTTCCTGCGCTCGCTCCGCACCGTTTGCGACAAGCACGGCATCATGCTGATCGCCGACGAGATCCAATCCGGCTTCGCCCGCACCGGCAAACTGTTCGCGATCGAACATTCCGGCGTAAAGCCCGACCTGATCACAACGGCCAAAAGCCTCGCCGGCGGCATGCCGCTCTCGGCCGTCATCGGCCGCGCGAGCCTCATGGACGCGCCCGATCCGGGCGGCCTGGGCGGCACCTACGCGGGCAACCCCGTCGCCTGCGCGGCAGGCATCGCCGTGCTCGACGTCATCAAGGAGGAGCACATCCTCGACAAGGCCGTCGTGCTCGGCGAGAAGCTGATCGCGCGCCTGAAGCAGATGTCGATGCGGAACGATTTGCCGCCGATGGACGACATCCGCGGCCTCGGCGCCATGGTCGCCTTCGAC
>JANNEL010000742.1:0-2060 GCA_031378595.1 Alphaproteobacteria bacterium | reverse complement strand
CCAGCCGGAAATCGCGCAAGGCACACTGCAATATCTGTTCGAGTTCCAAACCCAGGTCGCAATGCTGACCGGGATGGATGTCGCGAACGCCAGCATGTACGACGGCTCGACGGCGACCTCCGAAGCCGTTCTGATGGCTTCGCGCGTGACGAACAGGAAGCGCATTGTCCTGTCGCAAAACCTGCACCCGCATTACGCCGAGACCGTGCGCACCACGGCGGAATCCGCAGGCCTTGAAATCGTCGAAGGCAACGAAACCGCGCTCGACGACAACACCGCATGCTTCGTCGTCCAGAACCCCGATTTCTACGGAACGATCCGCGACATCACTCCGCTCTCCGACGCAGCCCACGCGAAAGGCGCACTGCTCGTCGCTGTGGTAACGGAAGTGGTCTCACTGGGCGCGATCACGCCGCCCGGCGAAATGGGCGCCGACATCGTGGCGGCCGAAGGCCAGTCGATCGGCAACGCGCTGAACTTCGGCGGCCCCTATGTCGGCCTCTTCGCGACGCGCCAGAAGTTCGTGCGTCAAATACCGGGCCGCCTCTGCGGCGAAACGGTCGACGCAGAAGGCAAGCGCGGCTACGTGCTGACGCTCTCCACGCGCGAACAGCATATCCGCCGCGAGAAGGCGACGTCGAACATTTGCACGAACTCGGGTCTCTGCTGCCTTGCCTTCACGATCCACATGGCGCTCTTGGGTGAAGACGGTTTCCGCAAGCTCGCCGCACTGAACCACGACCGCGCGGTGATGGCCGCCGACAAACTCGCGAAGATCAAGGGTGTCGAACTCGTGACGCCCACGTTCTTCAACGAGTTCACGCTGAAGCTTCCGAAAGCTGCTGCGCCCATCGTCGACAAGCTCGCAGAGCAAGAGATCATCGCCGGCGTCCCCGTCTCAAGGCTGCGGCCACACGACCGGAACGCGACGAACTTACTCCTCGTCGCCGTCACCGAAACGACCACCCCCTCCGACATCGACGCGCTCGTCGCCGGCCTGACCAAGGTGCTCTCATGATGAACAAGCAAGGCCGCCCGACGACAGGAACTGCCGGCGAGACGCACGAGCTCGCCACGATCTCCGGGCACCGCGGCCTCGACCGTGAAGTGCCGCTCATCTTTACGACCGGCCGCCCAGGCAAATGCGGCGTCGATCTGCCCGATCCCGAATTGAAGCACGATCGCCTCGGCGGTCTACGCCGCCGCGCCGCGATCGGGCTGCCGGGCTTGAGCGAACCGGAGGTCGTTCGTCACTTCGTGCGCCTCTCGCGCAAGAACTACGCGATCGACTACGGCTTGTATCCGCTGGGCTCGTGCACGATGAAGCACAACCCGCGTCTGAACGAAAAGATGGCGCGGCTCGCGGGCTTCGCCGACATTCACCCGCTGCAACCCGTGTCCACGATCCAAGGCGCACTCAGCCTGATCGATCATCTGGCGCACTGGCTGAAGCTGCTGACGAACATGCCGGCCGTCGCCATGAGCCCCAAGGCCGGCGCCCACGGCGAACTCTGCGGCTTGATGGCGATTAAAGCCGCACACGAGGCCCACGGTCAAAAGCGCAACGTCGTGCTCGTGCCGGAATCCGCACATGGAACCAATCCGGCGACGGCAGCCCTCGTCGGCTACACGGTCGAAGAAGTGCCTGCGAACGAACGCGGCCGCGTGGACGTGGCGGCGTTGAAAGCAAAGCTCGGGCCGAACGTCGCCGCGATCATGCTCACGAACCCGAACACCTGCGGCCTCTTCGAGAACGACATCATTGAAATCGCCGACGCCGTGCACAAGGCAGGCGCCTATTTCTATTGCGATGGCGCAAACTTCAACGCCATCGTCGGCCGCGTGCGCCCAGGCGACCTCGGCATCGACGCGATGCACATCAACCTGCACAAGACCTTCTCGACGCCGCACGGCGGTGGTGGTCAGGTGCTGGGCCGGTCGTGCTCTCCGCGGCGCTCGCGCCCTACGCGCCCGTGCCGCTGATCGTTCACGGTGAGCGTGGGTTCGAACTGATCGAAGACGACGCCGCAGCGAAAGCGCACGACGCAAACCCGTTCGGC
>JANNEL010000731.1:0-5586 GCA_031378595.1 Alphaproteobacteria bacterium | reverse complement strand
CTCGACCCGCGCTTGAACCACCTTGCGATGTCGGACGAGGCGCAGCCTTTGTTCAACGCCGTGAAGAAGCATATCTCGGAGAACATCGCGCCGATCGAGGAGGAGTTTCACCGGTTGGGCGAAGGGCGGAAGGACCGTTGGTCCTGGGCGCCGGGGCAACTTGAGCTGTTGGAGACGGCGAAGAACAAGGCGAAGGCATCCGGGCTTTGGAACTTCTTCCTGCCGCATGCGGAGATCGGGCGCGGGCTTACCAATCTCGACTACGCCTACATCGCGGCCGAATTGGGTAAGCAGTCGTTGGCTTCGGAGTCGTTGAACTGTTCGGCGCCCGATACCGGCAACATGGAAGTGATCGAGCGCGTCGGCACGCCGGCGCAAAAGGAACGTTGGCTGAAGCCGCTGCTCAACGGCGAGATCCGCTCGGCGTACGCGATGACGGAGCCAGGCGTCGCCTCGTCGGATGCGAAGAACATTTCGATGCGCGCGGAGTTCGCCGGCGACGAATGGGTCTTGAACGGCGAGAAGTACTACATCTCCGGCGCCGGCGACCCGCGCTGCAAGATCATGATCGTGATGGTGAAGTCGAGCCCGAACGCGGCCGCGCAGTTTCAGCACTCGCAAATCCTGGTGCCCATGGATACGCCCGGCGTGAAGATTTTGGGCGCCATGTCGGTGTTCGGCGAGGATCATGCGCCGCGCGGCCACATGCATTTGAAGTTCGACAACGTGCGCGTGCCTGCGGCCAACATGCTGCTGGGTGAAGGCCGCGGCTTCGAGATTTCGCAGTTGCGCCTAGGACCTGGCCGCATCCATCACTGCATGCGCTCGATCGGCCAGGCGGAACGTGCGCTGGACCTGATGGTCAAGCGCGGCGTCTCGCGCGAGGCGTTCGGCAAGCCGCTGATCAATCTCGGCAAAAACTTGGAGCTCGTCTCGCGTGCGCGCATAGATATCGAGGCGATGCGCCTGATGGTGCTGAAGGCCGCGCGCGCGATGGATGTGCTCGGCAACCGCGAGGCGCGCGTGTGGGTCTCGATGGTGAAGGCCATGGTGCCCGAGCGCGTGTGCGAGATCATCGACCAGGCGATGCAAATTCACGGCGCGACCGGCATCTCGCAGTGGACGCCGCTCGCCGAGATGTACGCACACCAGCGGCACCTGCGCTTCGCCGACGGCCCGGACGAGGTCCATCACATGGTGGTGGGCCGCGCGGAGATCACGCGGCACTAGGCGGGGCACAAGCCTCGCCGTCGAAGGCTCGCTTCGCCCTCGATTTTCTTCGATCGCATTGGTTTGTGCGATGGCCACGCTGCTTCACAATTCGGTGCTTCCAATTCCAATTCGGTGACAGTGCACTAATTGTATAAAGTGCACTGTCACTGAATTATACCAAAACCGTGATGGTTCGATCTGCCGCACGTTGGCCGCGCGTCACCCGGCGTTTCAGCGGTTTTCCGCGCGATGTTCGCGTGATGGGCCGCAATATGAACTGCTCATGAAGCGCTCATTCAGAGCGAGTTCAATGTGCGCGCCCTACTCAGGCGGGGAACGCAATTGATCGCCGTGCGTTTCCAGGGCGATCGGTTCTCGTTCAGGGTCACGTTTCAACTGGAGTATGACGATATGAAAACTTTGCTTGCGAGCGCGGTTGCGCTCAGTGCCTTGGCTGCCGCGGTGCCTGCCAGCGCAGACGACATAAGCCTGGGCGTTCCGGGTTATGGCGGTTCAGGTTGCCCGGCCGGTTCGGTTTCGGCGACTCTCAGCCCCGACGCAAAATCGCTGAGCTTGATCTTCGACCAATACGAAGTCTCCGCTGGCGGCACGACCGGCAGGACCTACGACCGCAAGGCGTGCAACGTGGCGATCCCTGTGCACGTTCCGGGCGGGTACAGCATCTCCGTCCTATCGGTCGACTATCGCGGGTTTAACCATCTGCCCACTCGCGGGACGTCGCAATTCAATGTCGAGTACTTCTTCGCCGGTGGCCGCGGACCTGCGTTCCGGCGCACGTTTTGGGGCGCCCTCGACTCCGACTACTTCATCAACAACCAGTTGACGGCCGAAAGCATGGTGTGGTCGCCGTGCGGCGCCGACGTGAACCTGCGCACGAACTCAAGCATGCGCGTCGCCACGTACAACAACGCCGAAGCGAACGCGACGGTCGACTCCGAGGACGTCAACGCGGCGATCATCTACCATCTGCAGCTGCGCCGCTGCTAAGCGGCGCATCCGTCTGAAGAATGAACCAGGGCCGCGGCCAATCGTGGCGTGCAGCAATGAGGAGAATTTCCATGCCTATGCACCGATTGGCCGCGCTTGCCGTTCTTGCGATGGCGGCAGCACCAACCGTTCTTGCCAAGCCGCCGGTCTATGCAGAGGGCGTGCGCACGGTCGAAACGCAAGGATGCCCTGCCGGCTCGTTCAGCGTCGTAACGTCGCCGGACGGCAGCGCGCTCAGCGTGCTGTTCGATAAGTTCACGGTCAGCGGGACGGAAGCCAACGGCGGTTTCGCCCGCATGACTTGCGCCCTGGAAATTCCGCTCCATTTGCCTGAAGGCTACTCGCTCGGCGTCTATCAGGTCGACTACCGCGGGTTCGCGCATCTCGAGGCGAAGCAGCGCGGCGAGTTGCAAGTGGATTACGGCACCGGACGCGGCAATCGCGGCCGCCGCTTTCACCGCGACGTGAAAGGCGTCTACGATGGCGACTTCACATTCAACGAAGACTTGCGCGGTGGCATCTTGAAGAGAATGGGCTGCGGAGATGCAGCGATCTTGAACTTTGCGGCTACGCTCACTCTCGTGTCGAAACGCGGCGCTAGTGAGGGCACGATGGCGCTCGACTCTGTCGATGGCGCACCTGCGGGCGGGCTCGTCTTCGGGCTCGATCTGAAGAAGTGCCGCAACTGATATCACACGAGGATGCGCAGCAACGCGCCGGAGGCACCCGTGCCGTTCTCGATAATCTCAACGGCGCATGCAGCTTTATTGTCGCAAGAGCGGGCGGGGCGGTCCCAGGCTTTACCGGCTTGCCGTTTCGCGGACGAGTAAGCGGTTCGGGTCGACCGCGCGGTCGCCTTTGCGGATTTCGAAGTGGAGCTGAGGGCGGTCGACGTCGCCGGTGGAGCCGACGAGGGCGATCGTTTGGCCACGGCTCACCGTGTCGCCGCGGCCGACGAGCAGCTTCTTGTTGTGCGCGTATGCCGTGACGTAGCCGTTGGCGTGGCGCACGAGCAGCAGGTTGCCGTAGGCTGCGAGTTCGTTGCCGGCGTAGACCACCGTGCCTGTGTCGGCGGCTTTGACCGGCGTGTTCGGGTCGGCAGCGATGTTGATGCCGTCGTTGTGCAGGCCGGTGCCGCGGCGGCCGAAGTTCGATACGACTTTACCGCTGACGGGCCAAAGGAAGCGGCCCGCGCCCTTTGTGACCGGGTGTTCGTCGAAAGCAGCGTCGGGGTCGCGTTCGACGACCTCGCGCTTGGCCTTCGGCTTTTCGTCGTAGGCTGCGTCAGGATCGCGTTCGACGAGTTCGCGCTTGGCCTTCTTCGGCGGCTCGTAGGCGGCGTCGAGATCGGGCTCGGCGATGTCGCGCTTCGGCTTCCACCGCGGCATAACCATGGGCACGTCGGCGAGATTTGGCGCCGTCAATTCTTCCGGGCCGCCCTGCCCTTCGAACATGGGCTTCGCGCGCGGCGTGCCGAGCGCGTAGAAGCGGGCGCCTTCGAGGCGCGGGTCGGGCGCGGTTTCACCGGGTTCGACCACGACCGGCGAGGCGAGCACTTCCTTCTTCGCTGACGCGGGGCGCGGGGCTGGGCGCGCCTTCGGCGCCGGAAGGTCTTCCGACGTCACCTCGACGGCGGGCTTGCGCGTGCGCGCCTTCGGCTGCGCTGTGGTTTGCGGCTGCCAGCTCGCCGCCACGTAGGCCGGCGGAATGACGATGCGCTGGCCGTGCGCGAGTTCGTAGGGTGCGTAGAGGCCGTTCGTTTCGATGATCGCTTCGGCGGGTACGTTGTAGCGGCGCGCGAGGTTTGGAACCGTGTCGCCGCGTTGGACGAGGACAACAGTCCCCGGCCGCGCCAACCGTGCATTGTACACGGGCGCTTGCATATCGACCGTCGCACAGCCGCTTGCCGTACCGAGCAAGAGCGCCGCGATTAGCGACTGCGCCGTCTGCTCCTTACGCTTGCGGCTCTGGCGACATCCGCGCGGATCATTCGACCGCTCCATCGCTTCTAGCCACGCCTTCCAACAAGGGCACGAACTTCACGGGCAAGAGGTCCGTGCTCTGAAACCCATGCGCCGTCCGTCTTATGCGGACTAGCACTTGCCCATCGACACCACGATCAATTGGAATAACCATGGAGCCCTTAATAACGAGTTGATTTAACAACTCCGCGGGCGGATTTTCGCGGGGCGCGGCGGTGACGATGATGCGGTCGAACGGGGCCTGACCGGGCCAGCCGCGCGTGCCGTCGGAGACGCGGGCATCGATGTTAAAGAGGTGTAACTGTTTGAAGCGCTGCTCCGCCTGCTCTTGAAGCGCGGCATGGCGTTCGATCGTGTAGACGCGCTTCACGAGTTTCGCCAGCACGGCCGTCTGATAGCCCGAGCCGGTGCCCACTTCGAGCACGCGATGGTTGGGTTTGAGCTCCAAGGCTTGGGTCATGTAAGCCACGATGAACGGCTGGCTGATCGTTTGGCCTTCGTCGATCGGGAGCGCGGTGTTGTCGTAGGCGCGGTCGGCAAAGACTTCCGGAACGAACATTTCGCGCGGGGTCGTCTCCATCGCCGACAGCACGTCCGTGTCGTTAATGCGCTGGCGGCGCAGTTCCATTAAGAGGCGGATCATCCGCACGTCGGGTGTCATATGGCCCTCGCCTGCTCTTAGGGCATTGTGCATCAAGATCTCCGCGCGTTCAGCCGCATTGAACGCGCAAAGGGGTTACCGATTTGCAACCACGCTAGGCCTACTCGCCCTTCGGCGCGCCGTCGAGGTGATGGGCCAAGGTCTTGCGGGCGCGTTCTTCGGTGAGATTCATGTGCAACGGGGTGACCGAGATGCGGCCGTCGTAGATGGCGCGCAGGTCGGTGCCTTCGGGCGGGTTCGAGCGGACGCGGGAGAAGCCCAGCCAGAAATAAGGGTTGCCGCGGCCGTCGATGCGCTCGATCAGGTTCGTCATGGATTGATCGCGTTTGCCTTGCGACGTGACCTCGATACGCTTCACCGCGTGCGGAGGCACGTCCGGAAAATTGATGTTGATCAGCACGTCTTTTGGCCATCCGACTTCACGCAGCTTGCGGATGATGTTCGGTCCGTGGGATTCGGCGCAGGCCCATTTGACCGGACCCTCGTCCGCCAGCGTCGATTGGCTGAGCGCGATCGAGGGTATGCCCAAGGCCGTGCCTTCCATGGCGGCCGCGATCGTGCCCGAGTAGGTCACGTCGTCAGCCATGTTCGAGCCGCGGTTGACGCCGGAGAGAACGAGATCCGGCCGATGATCTTTCAGCACGTGCATCACGCCCATCAGTACGCAGTCGGTCGGCGTGCCCTGTACGGCGAATTTTTGTTTGGCGACCTCGCGGATGCGCA
>JANNEL010000729.1:0-7741 GCA_031378595.1 Alphaproteobacteria bacterium | reverse complement strand
AAACCTCGCGGCGAGTGCCGGCAGCATCATGAGGCCGACCGCCATCAGCGTGCCGAGGGCTTGGAACGCAGCGACGAGGTTCAAGACCACCAGCCCCACGAACGCCGCGTGCGCCCAACTGCCGCGCGCGCCGACGGTGCGCGCGAAGACGGGGTCGAAACATTCGACGACGAGCGGACGGTAAATCAGGCTCATGATGAGCGTGCTCGCGCTTGCGACGCCTACGACGAAGAGCAGGCCCTGATCGTCGACCGCGAGAATGGAGCCGAACAGAATGTGCAGGAGGTCGATCGGCGAACCGCGCAGCGAGACGAGCATCACGCCAAGCGCGAGGCTGGTGAGATAGTAGCCCGCGAGGCTCGCATCTTCTTTCATGCCGGTGGCGCGCGCCGTCAGGCCTGCAAGCAGCGCGACGGCCAAGCCTGCAACGACGCCGCCAATCGTCATTGCGCCGAGCGAGAGGCCCGAGATCATGAAGCCGACGGCGACGCCGGGCAGCACCGCGTGCCCGATCGCATCGCCCATCAGGCTCATACGGCGCAAGACGAGGAACACGCCAAGCGGGCCCGCGCCGACCGCGAGCGCCAAACAAGCGACCAGCGCGCGGCGCATGAATTCGAAATCGACGAACGGGGCGGCGATGAGGTCGTACATCTCAAGCGCCCGCGTGGTTGTGGGCGTGCGAGCACGGGTCGCTTGCCCAACGGTCGGTCATGGCGCGTGCACGTTCGGCGTTCTCAGGCGAAAGCGCTTCCTCGGTCGGCCCCCACGCGACCACTTCGCGTGCGAGAAGCAGCAGGCGGGGGAAGTGGCGACGGATGAAGCTCATGTCGTGAAGGACTGCGATCACGGTGCGGCCTTCGTCATGCCAACTACGCACAAGTGCCATCAAATCCTCGGTGGTGCGCTCGTCGACGGCGGCGAACGGTTCGTCGAGTAGGATAACGGGCGCGTCTTGCACGATCAGGCGCGCGAACAGGGCGCGGTGCCACTGACCAACCGAAAGGCTGGCGATCGGCGCGTGCGCGTAGCCGGAGAGTCCAACCCTGGCGATGGCCGCAGCGGCGCGGGTTCGCTCTGTCCGGTCGAGCGCGCCGAAGGCGCCCGCGCGCGGCCAAGCGCCGAGCAGCACCGTTTGTTCGACCGAGATCGGGAAGCTGCGGTCGATCTCCGGCAGTTGCGGCAGGTAGGCGATCTGGCGCGCGTTGAGACCGCCTAAGTCGATGCGGCCGTCGCTGACGCTCAAAAGACCCATGATTGCCTTCAGTAGCGTGCTCTTGCCGGCACCATTCGGCCCCGCGACCGCGGTAAGTGATCCGGCTTCGAATTTGCCGCTTACGTGATGGACAGCCGGCATGCGCCGGTAGGTCACGATCACATCGGTCAGAGAGATCGAGGGTCCGCGCATCAAGCGATCGCCCACAGCACGCCGAGCCACAGCAGTGCGATCACGCAGGCTGCGAGTGCGAAGCGGGCGAGGACGCCTAGTGCCAAGAGGTCAGTCATGTGGCGCGATGTTGATCGGGATTGGCGCGCAAGTGTCAATGTCGGACGGGCCCTTTGCCACAGGCGGTCACTCGCTGATAACTTTGTCGGCGGCTGATTCCAGCCCCAAGTGAGTGTCGATGAGTGAGCATCCGGTGGACCGGCTTTATTCGCAGGTCCTGGCGCGTAAGGGCGCAGACCCCTCTGTTTCCTACACGGCGAAGCTTTTGAAAGAAGGCACCGCGAAGTGTGCCAAGAAGGTTGGCGAAGAGGGCGTCGAGGTCGGTATCGCTGCACTTGTCGGCACGGCCCAGGAGCGGGTCGCCGAATCCGCCGACCTGCTCTATCACTTGTGCGTGCTGTGGGTCGCGGCGGGGATCGATCCTAAGGACGTGTTCGCGGAGCTGACCGCACGCGAAGGCCGCTCAGGCCTTGACGATAAGGCCGCGCGCAAAGGGAACGTGCGTTAGACCAATCCGGCTGCTGCCGCGAGCGACTTCAGCGACGCGTTCGGGCGCGGGCCGATGTGCGAGATCACTTCGGCTGCGGCGATGCCGCCCAGCCTGCCGCAGACGTCGAGCGGTAGGCCACGCGCGTGGCCGTACAAGAAACCGGCCGCGTATTGGTCGCCAGCGCCGGTGGTGTCGGCGACATGGGCTACCGGTTCGGCATCGAGAATGTGTACGCGGCCATCGTGCAGCAAAACAGAGCCATGGGCCGAGCGCGTGATTGCCGCTGTCTTTCCCCATTTGCGGATTGCTTGAAACGCTTCGTCGAAGCGTTCGGTTTCGTAGAGCGCCATCGCTTCGGCTTCGTTCGCGAATAGAATATCGATGTCGTTTGCGAGGAGCGCTTTGAACTCATCGCGCCAGCGGCCGACGCAGAACGGATCGGAGAGCGTGAACGCGACCTTTCGCTTGGCAGCTTTTACGTGCGCGATCGCGGTACGAATGGCTGCCTTCGCGCCGGGCGTGTCCCAGAGGTAGCCTTCGACGTAGAGCAGCTTCGCGTCCGCAACCTTTTCGGCGGCCATGTCGGCATCGGTCAGCGCGGGCGCGCAGCCCAAATACGTGTTCATGCTGCGCTGACCATCTGGCGTGATCAGGATGTGGCAAGACGCGGTTGCAACGTTACCCTTCAAGGGGGCGGTATCGAACGCGACACCGGCCTTGTGGATAGCTTCACCGAACGCTTGGCCCAAGCGGTCGTCGTTGACCTTGCCGATGAAGGCAGCCTTCCCGCCGAACGAGGCGACGCCCACCAACGTATTGGCGGCCGAACCGCCCGAGGCCTCGATCGGGCCTTTCATTGCACGGCCAAGGGTTTCGGCGCGGAAGCCGTCCACCAGCGTCATCGTGCCTTTGGCGATCCCGTGTTCGGTCAAGAACGCGTCTGTCGTTTGCGCCAAAACGTCGACAATCGCGTGGCCAATCCCCAATACGTCGTACTTCGCGTCCTGCATCTAACTTACCCTTTACCCTGAACGGCGGGGCAGTATAGGCAGTGGCCCACGTTCGACAATCGCAGGATTCGCCCGACGCATGCTCTCAAGTGCCGCAGCCGCATTGGGACAGATGTTCGACCGCAAGTTCCAGGGTGTCCTGTGGCTTGGCATCGGCTGCACAATCCTGCTGTTCGTGCTGCTGACGCTGGCGCTGCGTTGGGGCACGCAATTCCTGCCGACCTTCGGCTTCAGTTGGATGAACGATGCGTTTGCGATGCTCAGCACGGCGGGCGCGTTGGTCGGCTTCGTGTTCCTCGGCGCGCCGGTCGCGCAAGTGTTCGCCAGCATCTTCATCGACCGGGTCGCGGACGCGGTGGAGGCAAAGCACTATCCGGATTCGATGACGCGAGCTGGCGCGTCGACGGCGGAGTTGTTGTTCGCGGGCCTGAGTTTTGCCTCCGTCAGTCTCGTGCTTAACCTGCTCGCAATTCCCTTGCAGTTCGTCGCGATCGGGATCGGGACACTCGTCGTGCTGTTCGTGAACGGTTATTTGACTGGGCGCACGTTCTTCGAGCTCGCAGCGCTACGCCATATGGCGCCGCGCGACGCGCGGGCGCTCAGACGCCAGCATCGGGTCAGGTTGTTTTTGGGCGGCGCGTTGATATCGTTCCTGGCGATGATCCCGTTCCTCAATTTTTTCGTGCCGGTGTTCGGGGCGGCGATGATGACGCACGAGTTCAACAAGTTGGTCCGGAGTTCGTGATGCGCAGGCTTGCGTTCGTTTTGCCGATGTTGGCGTTGGCGGGTTGTCAGACGATGGGGCTCAGTGGCGGGGACCCAAGCGAACCGGTGGCGGATCCGACGCCGGCGCGCGTGGCAGCGCCGCCCTCGACCGGCGTTGCACCGACAGCGAACACCGGTCTCATTGGCATGACGGGCGACGCGTTGCGGGCCGCCTGGGGCGAGCCTGCCTTGAAGCGTACGGAAACAGGCGCGGAGATGTGGCAGTACGGCGGGCAAGGAAATTGTACACTGCTGATCTATCTCTACGCGAATGCGTCGAGCGTGATGGCCGTCACGCATGCTGAGGCTGTACCCGGCGGCGGTGACGAAACTGCCGTCGCAAATTGCGCGAAGGCGGCCGGCAAGCCGCCGCTGAGGCCGATTAGCTGAGCGGGTTGTCGAACGGGATGAAGTCGTCGCGGCCTTCCGTCTCGTGGTGATGCTTCAAGGCCCAATGCACACTTGGGAAGGCGAGCTCGTCCCAAGGAATCTCCTCCCACGCGAATAGCTTGGTCTCAAGACTCTCCGTGCCCGGAGCAAATTCGCCGCTTGCAAGGCTGGCGCGGAAGATCAGCTGAACCTGCGAAATACGCGGAACGGCATAGACGGCAAGCAGACGATTGATCTCGATCTTCGTGGTCGCCTCCTCCCAAGCTTCGCGTGCGGCGCCTTGGGCCGGCGTCTCCTGTTCTTCCAGATAACCCGCCGGAATCGTCCAGAATCCACCGCGGGGCTCGATCGCGCGGCGGCAGAGCAGAATTCGTCCGTGCCAGGAGCAAACCGCACCGACGACGATTTTCGGATTCACATAGTGCACATGGCCGCAGTTCGCACAGACGTCGCGCTCCATGTTGTCGCCGCCGGGCACGCGGCGGACAAACTCGCAACACGTGCGCGGCGCGGGAGGCGGAGAAAATCTTTCGCGCATCAGGTTAGATTCCAATTCGCCAGTGCATGAGCCCGTTCGGTCACTTCCGTGCCCCGGATGGATATGGTACGGACACGGACGATTGTTTTTCGAACGCCGTCCGGCGATTATTCCATCGGAAAGAGCGAATGGCAAAGAGCTTCGACCTGGCGACGTCGCCTAGCCATCTGCTTCGCCGAGCACAACAATTCGTCACCGATCTCTACGACGACGAGGACGCGGCCGACACGCTGACGGCGCGTCAGCTCGCCGTTCTGTACGCGATCGATCAGAACGACGGCGTGACGCAAACGGAACTCGTGAAGCAAACCGGCATCGACCGTTCGACGTTGGCCGACATGATCGACCGCTTGGCGAAGCGCGAGCTTCTCGTCCGCAAGAGGACTGAGGAAGATCAGCGCGCGAACTCGGTCAAGATCACCGCGACCGGGCGGCGCGCGCTGAAGGCGGCGCAGCCCGCGATGCAAGCGGCCGACGTGGCGATGCTGGAAGCCCTGCCTGCGCGCTTGCGTGGCGACTTCATGAAATGCCTGAACGTGCTGGCCGAGGCGCAAGCGGAGAAGCTTGCCGACGAGCAGAACGGCGCGAAGAAACGGCGTGCGCAGCGCTAAGACTTCTCGTTGCGCTCGCTGAGTGCGACGAGGCGTTCGGCGCGTTTCATGGCGCGCCAACTCAATACGCATAGCGTTACGAGCACAACCAAGCTGATGCCGTAAGCCGGCCACACGAACGCTGCGTACCCGCCCATTGCCCAGAACATGCTCATGCTGGCAATGCCTCCGAGCTCAAGCGGATGGTGCGCAGGCGACGCTGCGCCACTTCCATGCGCATGCGCACGAGCAGTAGCGCCACGTAGAGCACGGTGTAGGCCAATCCCATGATGAGCAGCGGCGTCAGCATCGCGGCCGGCATCGTGGGGCCGCTTACCCGGAAGACCGAGGCGGTCTGGTGCAGCGTGTTCCACCAGTCGACCGAGAATTTGATTATCGGAATATTGAGCGCGCCGACGAGCGCTAAGATGCGGGCGGCGCGAGCGGCGCGCGTGGGTTCTTCGATCGCGCTCCAGAGCACGATGTAGCCGAGGTAGAGGAAGAAGAGGATCAAGACCGAGGTTAGCCTTGCGTCCCAGACCCACCAGGTGCCCCACATCGGCTGACCCCAGAGCATGCCGGTGACGAGCGCCAGCGCCGTGAAGACCGCGCCGATCGGGGCCGAGGCTTTTGCTGCGACGTCGGCGAGCGGGTGCTTCCAGATGAACGCGACGGCACTTGCGATCGCCATGGATCCGTAGACGAACATCGACATCCACGCGGCCGGAACGTGCACATACATGATGCGCTGGGCGTCGCCTTGCTGGTAGTCCGGGGGCGCGACGATGAGGCCGAGGTAGAGGCCTGTCATCGCGAGCGCGATCGCTACGCCGAACGTCCACGGCGTCAGCGTGCGCGCGAGGCTCACAAAGCGTTGCGGATTTGCGTAAGCTTGCATCGGGTCCAATCTAATTGCGCGAGCGGGAGGCTGCCACGGCTAGTCCTCGTTGAGACGCAATGCCGCGGCGGCGGCAATCGGCCCTACGACCAAGGCGAGCAGGGAAGACGCTGTCAGGAACATCAAGGGTTGGCTGGTTGCTGTTCCGGCCTGCGCACCCGAGACGGCGCTGGCGCCAAATATCAGAAATGGGATGTTTAGCGGCAAGACGAGGATCGCCAATACGATACCGCCGCGCTGCACGCTTGCGCCCAACGCGGCGGCGGCGGTGCCGATCGAGCTCAAGCCCAGTGTTCCGATCAGGAGCGACAGTGCAAGCGTTGGGATCGCCGACACACTCAAGCTCAGCATAGGCGCGAGGATCGGTGCAAGAAGACTGATGATCAGCCCCGAGGTGATCCAGTGTGCGAAAATTTTCGCGAGTGCGACCAACTCGAGCGGCAGCGGCGAGAGGCGCAAAAGGTCGAGCGTGCCGTCTTCGGCGTCGGGCTGAATGACGCGCTCAAGCCCCAGCAACGTCGCGAGCAACGCCGCAATCCAAAAGAGGCCGGGGGCAACCGTCTTCAGCGCCGTCGTGTCCGGACCTAGCCCAAGCGGCGTCAGTATGACGATCAGCGCGAAGAAGGCGGCCGACAACGCAGCGCCGCCGCTGGAGCGGATGCCCATCAACACGTCGTGCCACAGAAGCGCGCGAAACGTTCTCATGATCGCGGTCCCAGATAGAGCGTGCGGGGATCGCCCAAGAACGGTTCGTGACTGGCGGCTATGATGATTCCGCCTTCCTCAAGGTGCTTTTCTGCGACGTCATTCAGGCGGGTCTTCGAGGCTACGTCGAGCGCGACGAGCGGCTCGTCGAGCAGCCAAAGGCCGCGCTTTTGCAGGGAAAGCCGCGCGAGCGCCAGACGATGCCGCTGACCGGCGGACAGCATGCCGCCGCTGTGGTCGGCGAGCGGACGCAATGCCCATTCGTCCAACGCGTTCGCGACAACGGTTTTCGGCGCGCCCAGGATTGCAGCGTGAAACTCCAGCGTTTCGCGCACGCGCATTTGCGAGCGGACGATGCCGAGGTGGCTCACGAAGTGGAACGCGCGGTCGTGCGCTTCGTCGGTCAGCAGTTGATCGTTTGCATCTAGCATGCGCAGACGCCCCGCCATTAGACCAAGGAGGCCCGCGATTACGCGCAGGAGTGTGGTCTTACCGCTGCCGTTCGGACCGTGAAGGATCAGTGCTTGACCGGGCCCGAGTTCAAAGTTCACGTGACGGAAGATCATGCGCTCGCCGCGATAGGCCGCAACGTTCTCGGCGATGATGCGCATCAGATGTCCGCGAACGAGCCGCTGCGGCCCTTGCCCGAGGCGAAACGCGCTGCACCGGTGACGGACCCGCCGCCGGCCATCGAAGCGATACCGTGGTCGAACTCGTTCGCCATCGCTTGCGCGTAGTCCATGTCCCATTGCTGATAGGCGGATAGGCGGTCGTGGCGCATGCAGACTTGGGGTAAGCCTGCGAGTTCGGCTGCGAGTTTTTCTGCGGCTTGGCGTGCCGTGCCTTTCGCTACCACGCGATTGACGAGACCCATCGCTAGCGCTTCAGACGCGTTCACCGCGCGACCA
>JANNEL010000669.1:0-1838 GCA_031378595.1 Alphaproteobacteria bacterium | reverse complement strand
TGCGCGGCGCCATGGATGCGCTCACCACCGCGTTGACCGGCGTCGAGCGCGGCGCAATCACGATCGAGCGGCTGGATCGCCCAATCGGCGAATTCGACGCCGCATTGAAGACGTACTTCGACGGCAAACCGGCAGCGCTCTCCTGGCGCAAGATGATGATGGAGGGCGAGCCCGACTTGCGCGAAACTCGGCGCATCATCGAAGCGCTCGTCACGATCAATTTCGGCACGCTCAAACCCGGCGCCAAGCCGACACTTGCGATCCGCGATGCTGCCCATCGCCTGAACCTCACGGCCCAGAACGGCATCACGCTCCGCCTCACCGGCCCAGTGCCGATCTTCGACGAGGAATTCGCCACGCTGACTGAGAACGCGATCCCCATCGCCTCCGCCACGATAGGCGTCATCGTTTTGATGCTCTGGTTTGCCCTCAAATCCGTGCGCCTCATCGTGTGCGTTCTGACGACCATCCTGACGGGTCTGACGATCACCACGGCTCTAGGCCTCAACTTCGTTGGCGCGTTCAACATCATGTCGGTCGCTTTCGTTGCCTTGTTCGTAGGACTCGGCGTCGACTTCGGCATCCAGTTTTGCGTCCGCTACCGCGCCGAGCGCCATGACCGCGACGACCTCGCGACGTCCATCGTCGAAGCTGCCCGTGCCATCGGCCCCTCGTTGACGCTGGCTGCGCTCGCGATCGCCGCCGGCTTCTACGGCTTCCTGCCGACAAGCTACCGTGGCGTCGCCGAACTCGGCCTCATCGCCGGCACCGGCATGCTGATCACCTACCTGCTGAGCCTGACCCTCCTGCCCGCGCTCATCAAACTCGCGGGGCCTGCAAGCGAGGCGAAGGAAGCTGGATTTGCCGCGCTCGGCGCCCTCGACCGCACGCTGCTCCGCTTCCCCGGCCTCTTCGTTGCAATCGCGCTGGTCTTGGGCGCCGCGGCTGTCGCGCTGTTGCCGAGCCTCTCATTCGACTTCAACCTCCTGAACCTGCGTTCGCGGCAGTCCGAGTCGATCTCGACGCTGCTCGATCTCGCGCACGACCCCGACCGCTCGCCGAACGCGATGGACACGCTTGCCTCCACGCGTGAAGGGGCTGCAACTCTGGCCGCACGTTTGCGCCAACTGCCCGCCGTCGCCAAAGTCGTCACCCTCGACGACCTCATCCCGCAAGACCAAGAGCAAAAACTCGCGCTCATCGCCGACGCCCAATTGCTCCTCGATCTAACGCTCAATCCCGCCGTCACCAAACCCGCACCAACCGACGCCGATACCGTCGCCTCAATCCGCGCCACCGCAGACGCCTTACGCAAAGCCGCTCCAGCATCTTCGCTCGCGGCGGCACTGGACCGCCTCGCTGCTGGGGACGCTACGACCCGCGAGAAGGTGGCACAGCTCGTCACCTCTGGCCTTCCCATCCTCCTCGGCAACGTCCGTAGCCTCCTCACCGCCGAACCCGTGACGCTTGAGTCGCTCCCGAAAGACATCGCCCGCGACTTCATCGCGCTCTCAGGCGAACTTCGCGTGCGCATCTACCCGAAGGGCGATCCGACCGACAACGCCGCGCTCTCGCGCTTCGTCGCGGCGGTGAAGTCCCTCGCGCCCGGTGCAGTCGGCGTGCCGCTCGCGCTCGAAGAATCCGGCCGCACAATCACCGGTGCGTTCACGGATGCCGGCGTCTACTCTTTTCTCGTCATCGCGCTCATACTCGCCCTCGCCCTGCGCAACGTCCGCGATGTCCTGCTCGCGTTGATCCCGCTCGTCCTCGCCGGCGCCCTAACGCTCGCGACATGCGTCGCAATCGGACTAAAGTTGAACTACGCCAACATCATCGCC
>JANNEL010000624.1:0-2736 GCA_031378595.1 Alphaproteobacteria bacterium | reverse complement strand
GGCCCCAATGGACCCCGCCAGTGTCCGACGCCGTGCGGCGATCCGCAGCAGGACGGGGCCAGGTGCAATCCCACGCCGTCAGCGAGCCGTCGGCGGCGGCCCTAATCCTGGCGGCTTTGAACCATCCGTTTCTTCTGGAGGAGCATTCCGAGGCGATCGCGAACCTTCCGATTTCTGAGGCAAATCTTGACAAAATCAGGCGCGAACTCCTACATGCCGCGTCTTTGGGACATTCCCTTGACAGTCAAGGCTTACGCGACCACCTCAGGCTCAGGGGGCTCGGAGAGGTTTGCGAGCGGTTGGAGCGGCGGCCAATGCTCAAATCCATGGCCATGACGAGGCGCGATGCGGCTCACGTGGTCGTGCAGCGGGAATTCCAACATACGCTCGCGCGGCACCGCAAGCTCACGGAGCTTGAAACCGAGCATGCGCAGGCGGCCGAAGCATTGAGGCGCGAGATGACCGACGAGAACTTGGCGAGGCTTCGCGCGATTACCGACGAACTGAAATCGACGATTGGGGCGGAAGCGGGTCCGCCCGATGCTTTCTAGACCATAGGGTAGGAGGGTTCGATCGCGCAGTGATGCGTGTCCGGGCCTTGGAGCTTTTTGCATTTATCGGAAACGCCGTGACGAAGACGCAGATGCCAGATCGCAAAGCAGCAACAGCAACCAAAGACAAGAAGCCCGAGAAGAAGGGTGCGAAGCCGCCTGTGAAGGTGACTGCGAAAGTTGAAGCGAAAAAGCCTCAAGACCTCAAATCCATCCTGAGGGCGATGGTCAAGCCGCTGCCGCCGCCGAAGCCGAAACCTGCCAAGATGACAGCTTCCGCGGATGCGAACGGCGCAGCAAAATCAACGCCTTCACACCCATCCGGACAAACAATGACAAAAACGACGACGACCGCCGTCAAGGCGGCGCAGCGACCCGGCGTTCAACCAGCAAAGGGTGCGGCGAAGGGCCAGAAGGGCGACGGCGAGGGTCAGACCGAGGAACGCGGCGATCCCCTGCTCGATCTGACGGATGCCGCGGTCAAGAAGATGATCACGCGCGCCAAGCAGCGCGGCTTCATCACGCTTGATGAGCTCAACAAAGTGATGCCGTCGGAGCAGGTGTCGTCGGAGCAGATCGAAGACACGATGTCGATGCTCTCGGACATGGGCATCAACGTCGTCGAGACGGAAGAGAAAGAAGAAGAGGGTGAGGGCGGCGCCGTTGCGATGGCGCAGGAAGAATCCGCAGTCACGAAGGTTGAGACCGAGGCGGTCGAACGCACGGACGATCCCGTGCGCATGTACCTGCGCGAGATGGGCTCAGTCGAGTTGCTTTCGCGCGAGGGTGAAATCGCGATCGCCAAGCGCATCGAGGCTGGGCGCGAACTCATGATCGGCGCGCTGTGCGAAAGCCCGCTGACGTTCGAAGCCATCATGGTTTGGCGCGACGAGCTGAACGAAGGCAAAATTCTGCTGCGCGACATCATCGATCTGGAAGCCACCTATGGCGGCGGTCCGGAAGCGAAGGCGATGGCGGCCGAGGGCGGCATCGTGGTGCCGCCGGAGTTCGCGGGTGCTGCCGCTGCTGCTGCGCCCGGCGGCGTTCCAGCCGGGCCGAGGCCGTTCGTGCTGCCGAAGCCCGTGTTGCGCGTTGTGCCGGCGGCTGCACCGAAACCGGTCGAGCGCAAGGTCGACCCGGACGACATCACGAATGTCGAAGCGCCGACGCGCACCGAAGAAGAAGCGCCCGAGGAAGACGAAGCGGGGCTCTCGCTGGCGGCGATGGAAGCGGCGCTGAAGCCTAAGATTTTGGAAACATTCGACGAGATCGCGAACCGTTACAAGAAGCTCGGCAAGTTGCAGGACGCCGAGGTTGAGGCGCATCTGTCGTCGGAAGAATTGTCGACGAGCCAGGACCGCCGCTTCAAGAAGTTGAAGAACGAGACGGTTGAGCATGTGAAGAGCCTCAGGTTGAACAACAACCGCATCGAGGCCTTGGTCGAGCAGATGTACTCGATCAACAAGCGCATGATCATGATTGAGTCGCGCCTGCTGCGCCTTGCGGAATCGCACGGCGTCGCGCGCGAAGATTTCTTGAAGGAATACGAAGGCGAAGAGCTCGATCCGAACTGGATCCGCCGCGTCGCGCGGTTGACGCGCCGGGGCTGGAAGGAATTCGCCTCTGACGAGCGCGATCGCGCGCGCGATCTGCGCATGGAGATCCAGACGCAGGCGCAGGAAATGCGCCAGCCGATCACCGAGTTCAAGCGCATCGTGCGCACGGTGCAAAAGGGCGAACGCGAAGCCCGCCAAGCGAAGAAGGAAATGGTCGAGGCGAACCTGCGCCTCGTGATCTCGATCGCAAAGAAGTACACGAACCGCGGCTTGCAGTTCCTGGATCTTATTCAGGAAGGCAATATCGGCCTCATGAAGGCCGTCGACAAGTTCGAGTACCGGCGCGGCTATAAGTTCTCGACCTATGCGACGTGGTGGATCAGGCAGGCGATCACGCGTTCGATCGCCGACCAGGCGCGAACGATCCGCATTCCGGTCCACATGATCGAGACGATCAACAAGCTGGTGCGTACGTCGCGCCAAATGCTGCACGAAATCGGCCGCGAGCCGACACCCGAAGAACTCGCCGAGAAGCTGGCGATGCCTTTGGAGAAGGTGCGCAAGGTCTTGAAGATCGCGAAGGAGCCGATCTCTCTCGAAACGCCGATCGGCGACGAGGAAGATTCGCA
>JANNEL010000592.1:0-3258 GCA_031378595.1 Alphaproteobacteria bacterium | reverse complement strand
CCTAACTTGGTCGTCCGACTATCGAGCAACGTCGCGTATAAGGTATGGCGTCAAGTTGGCCATACCGGGTTCAAGTCGAATTGTCGCCATCGTCATGCCAACAATGGCGTCGTTGTCCGTCTCCAACGCAATGATACCACGAATGGGTAGGTCGCCTTGTTCAAGCCGGCTCATCGTGCCGACGCCCTCTGTGTTCGCAGGGGTCTCGAATTCGACCGTCCAGTTGTCCCGATAGCGCAACACATCCGCCGGAAACGGTCCGGCCGGATACGCGTCTGCTCCTTCGACGCCCATTGCGATGACATCACGAACGAAGTTCATGTGTTGCGGGAACACTCGCGCGACGATCCGAGCTACCTCGTAGCGGCCCGACGTTTCTGTTGACCTTTCGGTTAGTTGGATGGCTGAGCCCTTTATGCCGCGCCGCGCAGTTAGCAGGTCTTTTGTCGAGATGGTTTCCGGCGTTACGAAGAGGATGGTGCCGTTCGAACCAGTAAGCTCGATACAGGACCAGCCGCGCGGCCCCAAAACGCCACGGTCGAAGGGGCCTCGATAAAAAGACAGACGATCAGCGATGGCTAGTGGAAGGTTGGTGTCTTTCTTAGCCAATACGGGCGCATCCACCGGTCCCACCTGACCATCCGAGCGACAACCTACAACCGCTATTCCAACTCCGTCATCGGCGCCCGCATCGACAAGAAGAGTAGATGCCACGGCGACCAAGGCGGATAACAAGATGGCTGTTTTCATGGTCGAGCGCTTCCAACCTCACCCTCGAATCTTGATTCGAGATAACCCCGCAGGTCCGCTTCGTTGCGTTGCGATTCCAGATAGCGCACCCACGCCCTCTGTTCGTGGATCACCGGGCCCAATTCCCAGACGCAAAGCGTGCCTCTGTGGTGCGCGGTTTGGACGAATGGCGCGAAGGCATTCATGACGGCGTCTTTGTAGTAGACGGATTCCCAGAGTTCGTTCGAATTGCGCCACGTGCAGACGGGCAAGAAATAGAAGTCGTTGCCCGCGCCGCAGCGATGCAGAACGGCGAAACCTACATCGCGATCGAGTTCGAGCTTGCCGCGCGCCGCCTCAGCGGCGAGGAAGCCGCGCGCCATCGCCCGAACGGCGTCCGGCACCGGCGAGTCACGGCGGGCGACATCGTACCACTTCAGGCGGGACGAACCCGCGGTCAGAAGCGGGGCCGGCGCCGCCCATTTGACGACGTGGCAGTATCCATTTTCGACGGCCATCAGATCGGTCATGGACCAGAACTTATCATCGGCCATGGGCTGGCGGCGCGTCGATGCGCGCACCGTTCGAGGCAAAATTTTCGATTGACTTTTGTGGGAGTTCGTTCTATATTTGTTCTTTCCCGTTCCCAAACCCCGGACACGGCTGCGACTTGAAATTGTTGATCGGAAAGATGCCCCGGCCCAACTTTGACCGGTGAGGCTGCGGGAGCAGCGCGTCCTTTTGGTCGTCGGCCCCGGCGTCGGGCGCGCGTTCCAGGTGCTACGGCTCGCGCACTCAGGGCGTTACATGTAACGGCGTTGTAGCACCCATGTAACGGCAAAAATCGCGGATGGCCGCCAATGTAACGGCGTAACGGCCGAATTGATGTTGTTTTGCTGCAGACGGTCTTTTTTGGTGCACGCGGCCTGCAGATCGCGCAAAGAAAAAGAGGGCCACCCTGCGGCTGCCCTCTTCGATTTTTCCTGATGTGAAGCGAACGCTACGCCGCGGCTTCTTCGTCGGCTTTCTTTTGGACGGGGCCGGAGTCTTTGCCCTTCGCGGTTACGTCGCGATCGACGAATTCGATGATCGCCATCGGTGCCGCGTCGCCGTGGCGGAAGCCCGCCTTCAGCACGCGCGTGTAGCCGCCCTTGCGCGACGCGTAGCGCGGGGCGAGCACGTCGAAGAGTTTCGCCACAATCTTCGTGTCGTTCTGAAGGTGCGATAGGGCCTGACGGCGTGCGTGCAGGTCGGCCTTGCCGCGCTTGCCCAGCGTGATCAGTTTCTCGACCACCGGGCGAAGGTCTTTGGCCTTCGGCAGCGTCGTCGTGATCTGCTCGTGCTTGATCAGCGCCGAGGCCATGTTGACCCACAACGCCTTGCGGTGGCTCGCGGTGCGGTTGAGCTTGCGGCCCGAATTGCCGTGGCGCATGACTTGATTTCCTATTCCTTAAGCGAGCATCACGCTCAGTATTGGTCTTCGAACTTCCGCGCCAGGTCTTCGATGTTTTCAGGCGGCCAGCCCGGCACTTCCATGCCGAGGTGGAGACCCATCGAGGCCAGCACTTCTTTGATTTCGTTCAGCGACTTGCGGCCGAAGTTCGGCGTGCGGAGCATCTCCGCCTCCGTCTTCTGGATCAGGTCGCCAATGTAGACGATGTTGTCGTTCTTCAAGCAGTTCGCCGAACGAACGGAGAGTTCGAGCTCGTCGACCTTCTTCAAGAGCGCCGGGGTTGAACGGCAGATCGGTCTTCTGCTCTTCCGTCTTCTTCTCGCGTGGCTCTTCGAAGTTGATGAAGATCGAGAGCTGGTCCTGCAGGATGCGCGCCGCGTAGGCGACCGCGTTCTCCGGCGTGATGGCGCCGTTCGTTTCCAGCGTCATCGTCAGCTTGTCGTAGTCGAGGATCTGACCTTCGCGCGTGTTCTCCACGCGGTACGAACACTTCTTCACCGGCGAGAACAGCGAGTCGACCGGGATGAGCCCGATCGGCGCGTCTTCCGGACGGTTGCGTTCGGCGGCGACGTAGCCTTTGCCGGTGTTGACGGTCAGTTCCATGCGCACGCGGGCGCCGTGATCCAAATTGCAGATCACTAGGTCCGGGTTCAGAATTTCGAGATCGCCGACCGTCGTGATTTGGCTGGCGCGCACTTCGCCGGGGCCTTCGGCTTTCAGCACCAGGCGCTTCGGTCCGTCGCCATGCATCCGGAGGGCAAGCTGCTTGATGTTCAAGACGATGTCGGTGACGTCTTCGCGTACACCCGGGATCGACGAGAATTCATGCAAGACGCCGTCGATTTGCAGCGATGTGACGGCACCGCCTTGCAGCGACGACAACAGCACGCGGCGCAGCGCGTTGCCGAGCGTCATGCCGAAGCCGCGCTCCAGCGGCTCGGCGATCAGCGTGGCGCGCTTTGTGGCGTCATAGCTGTGCTCGACCACCGGCTTTTTCGGGCGGATGAGTTCCAGCCAATTCTTTTCAATCGACATCATGGCGTTTTCCAATCGGACGGGGCGCGGCGCCTGGCATG
>JANNEL010000560.1:0-2808 GCA_031378595.1 Alphaproteobacteria bacterium | reverse complement strand
CAAGGGCCCATGCGACGACGTCGCCGGGCTTGTAATCGTCGCCGTCCGCCGTGACGGGTAAGGACGCATCGTGCCTGGAAAAAAATGTCGCCAAGTTCGGCACACGGCGGTGATCGATGTTCTTATCCGGCGCCATCAATCCCCAGCGCTTCGGATAGACGCCGAACGCGCGCGTCATGTCTTCGTGCACCAAGCGCTGCAGATCGATACCAAGCAGCCGGTAAGCCCGCACGATCTCGTCGGCACAGACGCCGCGGTCCGCCGCTACGTCGCCATTTGGATAGCGCAGCAGCTGATAGGACGCGTCATAAACGACCGAATGGGTCGCGCGTTCCTCGGCCGCCGCCGATAGGCGCAGACCATAGCTAAGGGCCGGATTCCGCCAATCCTTATTGACGCTTGGGTCGTCGGCGGGACCCATCAGTGCGTTGGCGGCCGATTTCACTGTCTGAGGGATTTGGGGCGCGGCATCGCACGCACCAAGGAAGGCAAGACAGGCCCAAAGACCCATCATCCGGGCGATAGCAATCGTGGTTCTCATTGGCGCCATGGTGGCTAAGAAAGTGGCACCACTGCGACGCAACCCAGGCCAATCAAGGCAAAGCACTTGCCGCCAAATGTGGCAACTTTTCCGCCACGGACCGTGTTGAATTTGCCGCACTCTGGGCACAACCTGTGGCTGGTCGGCCTTCCTTCATTGACTCGTGCAGCCTCCACGTGTGGTCTTAAGGCGGGGAGCCAATGGTGGGGGGCAAGGGCATGAAAATGCCTGCTTTCCCTCCTTCCGTGGCTGTGAATTGTAAGTTGCAGGTAGGGGGAAACTAAGTCATGACGAAGTTTAACGTCGTACGCACCGGACTACTCGGATCAGCGGCGGCTTTCGCACTAGTTGGGGCCGCAAACGCGGTCGAAGCCGAATTTGGCGACGTCCAAATCACCTTCGACACGACCGTGTCGATGGGCGCCTCGATGCTCACCGAAGATCGGAACACTCAGTTCCTCGGCGAAGCAAATGGCGGTCCGATCGACCCGCGCAACAATGTGGCGCTTGGCGGTGTGAGTCTGCCGAACGGTGTGCTGGTTGCCCCGTTCAGCGGCTTCACGACCGGCGTCAACGCCTACTCGGGTAACCCGCGGGCCAACAACGACGGCTCGCTCAACGCCGACGACGGCCGCTTGAACTGGGACAAAGGCGACCTGATCGGCGCCAACGTTAAGGCGAACCACGACCTGCAAATCACGTGGCAGAATTACAAGATATTTGCGCGCGCCGTGGGCTTCTACGACGTGATCATGAACGACGAAGACGCCGGCAGCCGTTCGAAGTTGACGGATGACGCGCTCGGCGACGTTGGCCGCAATTACGAACTGCTCGATGCGTTCGTATCTGCCGACTACATGCTGGGTGATATGCCGGTAAACCTGCGCGCCGGTAAGCAAGTGATCAACTGGGGCGAGAGCACGTTCATCTTGAACGGCGTCAATATTTTCAATCCGATCGACGTGGCGGCGTTCCGCCGCCCTGGCTCGGAAATCAAAGAAGCGCTGGTTCCAGTAAACGCACTCTACGGATCCATTTCGTTTCCGGTCGACATTTCACTCGCGGCCTACTACGCGCTCGATTGGGAACCGTTTGAACTCGACCCGTCCGGCACACCGTTCTCGACCGCCGACTCGGTTGCGTACGGCACGGGCGTGGGCGGCAACTCCATCAACGGCAGCCCGGTCAGCTTTGTGACTGGCAGCCCTTACTCCGGTAACCGCCGTAACTGCGCCAACGTTGCGGGCTCCGGTACGGTGTTCGTGCAAACCAGCGGTCTCTTGTATAACCCGATCGGTGGCCCCGTCGGTCCCGACGGTAACAACCGTCTCGAATGTAACGACGGCGCTTTCGTCAGCCACACTGTGCCGCTGCCGATCGGTCAGCACGAGCTGTATCGCCTTGGACAAATCAATGGCGCCGGCGGCATCACGAGCCTCGCAGGCGACGGCGTGAATGCCGGCAACTCGGGCTTGATCGGCCGCGGCCGTGACCATGACGCGAGCGATGACGGCCAATACGGCCTCAAGCTGGCGCTGTTTGCCGAAGATCTTGGTGGCACCGAGTTCAACTTCTACTATCAGAACTATCACAGCCGCCTTCCGTTCGTGAACATCGAGGCAAGCCCAACCGATACGCAAGCCAACCTGGGCTTCTTCGTGAACTCGTTCGTCAGCAACTTCCTCGCGGCCGATCCCAGCACGGCCCAAGGTCGTCAGCTGAACAACGCGGGTTGCGGCCTGACGGGGCCAGGCGCGATCGGCACGATCGCAGGTCCCGCTCCCGGCCAAGCCGGGTTCAATATCAACGCCAGCATTGGTGCGCTGGGTAACCCGCTCACAGTGGGCACGGCCGCCTATCAGATGGCGAACACGCCGGTCGATGATCCGACAGGCATGCTTGCGACATCCGCGGCAACTGTGGCTGCGCTCTCGGGTGGTGTGATCACGCTGAACAACAACCTGGCCAACGGATTCCGCAATCAGCTGGCCATCGCACAGCTGAACTGCGTGTTGACATACTACCAATCCGGGCTCGTAACGCCTCCAGGCGGCGCGACGACCGTACAGTCGTTTGACGGCGCAGAGTTCGTGCTAGCCGGCATGGACGCCAACCTCGCGCTGCAATATCCGGAGAACATCAAGTCCTTCGGCTTCAGCTTCAACTCGACGATTGCGGGTTGGGGCGTGCAGGGCGAAATCAGCTACCGTCCGGAAGCGCCGTTCCAGGTGGATACGGACAGCTTGACCATCGCGGCTCTCGTGAAC
>JANNEL010000551.1:0-2620 GCA_031378595.1 Alphaproteobacteria bacterium | reverse complement strand
CGCTTGGTGCTTCGCGCCGGCCATCAGGAACACCATCTCGATCTCGCGATTGAGAGCCATGTTCATGCCGACCATCTGAAATTCGTATTCGAAGTCCGAGACCGCGCGTAAGCCCCGAATGATGAAGCTGGCGCCGATTTTTTCGGCGAAATGCATGAGCAAGATGTCGAAGGGTTCGACCGCGATCGTCACGCCGGCATCTTTCGCGATCTGGGCAACTTCGTGCTTGACGATTTCGACGCGTTCATCGAGCGGAAACAGCGGGCCTTTGCCCTCGTTGATGGCGACGCCGATGACCAGGTGATCGAGCAGCTTCACCGCACGACGCACAATATCGAGATGCCCGTTCGTGATCGGATCGAAAGTTCCGGGATAGAGCCCGATACGTTTGGCCATGGAAGCGCCCCTGCAAGCGGCGGTGAGCCGCCTGCCGATCTTTAGCCGACCTTGGTTGCGTTGCAACCAAGGACCAGCGTTAAGGATTGACTAAGCGGACGGCTCTTCCGCCTCGCCCTCGATCTCCTGGGCCTCGCCGATGCGCTCGACCGAGACGACGCGTTCGCCTTCGCCCAAGCGGAACAGGATGACGCCCTGGGTGGCGCGGCCGGCGACGCGGATCTGGCCGACCGGCAGGCGGATCGTCTGGCCGCCGTCGGTGATCAGCATCAGCTGGTCCGTGTCTTCCACGGGGAAGGAGTCGGCGATGCGCGAGTTTTTCTTGGCCATCGCCATGGCGACGATTCCCGAGCCGCCGCGGCCGATGACGCGGTATTCGTACGCGCTGGAGCGCTTGCCGAAGCCGGTTTCGGAGACGGTGAGGACGAACTGTTCCTGGGCGCCGAGTTCAGCGTAGCGTTCCGGAGAGAGCGCGGCTTCGGGGGCTGCGATATCCTCGCCCTCCTCCACCTGCGGCTCCGCAACCTCAGCCTCTTCGCCCGCGGCGCGGCGCATCGCGGTCGATTGGCGCAGATAGGCGCGTGCTTCGTCGACGTTGACTTCGACGTGGCGCAAGATCGCCATCGACACGACTTCGTCGCCTTCGGCCAACTTGATGCCGCGCACGCCGGTCGAGTCGCGACCCTTGAAGACGCGCACGTCTTCGGTCGAGAAGCGGATGCACTTGCCGAGACGCGTCGTGAGCAGCACGTCGTCGTTCTTGGTCGAGATGGAAACGCCGATGATGGCATCGCCGGCTTCGATCTTCATCGCGATCTTGCCGTTCGCCTTCACGTTTGTGAAGTCGGAGAGCGCGTTGCGGCGGATGTCGCCCGATTTCGTGGCAAACATCACCTCGAACTTTTCCCATTCGAGTTCGGCCTCGGGCAACGCCAAGACACGCGTGACGGATTCGCCTTCCTTCAGCGGCAACAAGTTGATCAGGGCCTTGCCCTTGCCTTGCGGGGTGGCCAGCGGCAGGCGCCAGTTCTTCAGCACGTAGGCCATGCCGGCCGAGGAGAAGAACAACAGCGGTTGATGGGTCGAGGCGACGAACAAGCTCGTCACCCAATCTTCGTCCTTCGTCGCCATGGCCGCGCGGCCGCGGCCGCCGCGGCCCTGGACGCGATAGGCGTTCAGCGGCACGCGCTTGATGTAGCCTTGGTGCGTGACGGTCACGACCATGTCTTCGCGCTGGATCAGGTCTTCGTCTTCGACTTCGAAGTCGACGTCCATGATCTCGGTCTTGCGTTCGGTCGCGAAGGCTGCACGTACCGCGGCAAGTTCCTCACGCACGACGCTCATCATGCGCTCGCGCGAGCGCAGGATTTCGAGGTAGTCCTCAATCGATTTGCCGAGGCCTCTGAGTTCGTCGCCGATTTCGTCGCGGCCGAGCGCGGTTAAGCGCTGCAGACGCAGTTCGAGGATCGCGCGTGCCTGCTCGTCGGAGAGCTTCAGCGTGCCGTCGGCTTGCATCGCGTGGCGCGGGTCGTCGACCAGGGCTACAAGCGGGGCCACGTCCAGCGCCGGCCAGTAGCGTTCCGTCAGCCGCGTGCGCGCCGTCGAAGCGTCGGGGCTCGAGCGGATGATGCGAATGAATTCGTCGATGTTGGCGACTGCGATCGCCAAGCCCACCAACACGTGGGCTTTGTCGCGGGCGTCGTTCAGCAGCTTTCTCGTCCGGCGGGCTACCACTTCTTCGCGGAAATTCACGAAGGCGCGGATCATGTCCTTCAGGTTCATCACCAACGGACGGCCGCCGTCGAGCGCCAGCATGTTGACGCCGAACGACGTCTGCATAGACGTGAAGCGCGAGAGCTGGTTCAGCACCACATCGGCCATCGCGTCGCGCTTCAGCTCGATCACGACGCGCATGCCGTGGCGGTCTGATTCGTCGCGCCCGTCGGCGATGCCTTCGATGCGCTTATCCGCGACCAGTTCGGCGATGCGTTCGATCAGCATCGCCTTGTTCACCTGGTACGGCAGTTCGGTGACGATGATCGCTTCGCGATCCTTGCGAACTTCCTCGATGTGCGTGCGGGCGCGCACGACCACGCCGCCGCGGCCGCGTACAAGCGCCAGGCGGGCGGCGTTGCGTCCCATGATGATGCCGCGAGTCGGGAAGTCGGGACCCGGAACGATGTCGACGAGCTGTTCCACGGCTATGTCGGGGTCGGCGATGTAG
>JANNEL010000531.1:0-5353 GCA_031378595.1 Alphaproteobacteria bacterium | reverse complement strand
GGTGGGTTCGAAGGGCGGGTTCTACGCTAAGAAATTGCCGCCGGCCTCAAACCGGGAAGCGTGGCTTGCGGGCGGCATTGCGGCCTACAAGACGTTCGTCGCGTCGCTGCTCGATATGACCGACAACATCGCGCCGGACGGCAAGATCGTGCCGCCCAAAGATGTCGTTCGGCATGATGGGGATGATCCCTATCTCGTCGTTGCGGCCGACAAGGGGACGGCGACGTTCTCCGACATCGCGAATGGACTTTCGAAAGACTATGGCTTCTGGCTCGCCGACGCGTTCGCGAGCGGCGGCTCTGTCGGCTACGACCACAAGAAGATGGGCATCACCGCGAAGGGCGCGTGGGAGGCCGTCAAACGCCACTTCCGCGAGATCGGGACGGACATTCAAACCACGCCGTTCACTGTCGTTGGGGTCGGCGACATGTCGGGCGACGTGTTCGGCAACGGGATGCTGTTGTCGCGCGAAACGAAACTGGTCGCTGCGTTCGACCATCGCGACGTCTTCCTTGATCCGAACCCGGATGTCGCGGCGAGCTTTGCGGAGCGGCAGCGGATATTCGATTTGCCGCGCTCGTCGTGGGCCGATTACGACCAAGCAAAAATCTCGAAAGGCGGCGGCGTCTATTCGCGGTCGATGAAGAAGATTCCGTTGTCGCCGGAGGTCAAGGCGTTGACGGGGTTGACGGCCGACCAGGCAGAGCCTACGGAATTGATGCGGGCGCTGCTGAAGGCGCCGGTCGACTTGTTGTGGTTCGGCGGGATCGGCACGTTCATCAAGTCATCCGCCGAAAGCAACGCGGATGCCGGCGACAAGGCGAACGATGCTTTGCGCGTCGATGGGCGGGACATCAAAGCGAAGGTGATCGGCGAAGGCGCAAACTTGGGCAGCACGCAGGCCGGGCGCATCGAATACGCGAAGGCCGGTGGACGAATGAACACGGATGCGATCGACAACACGGCGGGCGTCGATACGTCCGACCACGAGGTCAATCTGAAGATTATGCTGAACGCGTCGATCGCAGCCGGAGAGCTGAAAGGCGCCGAGCGCGACTCCCTTCTCGCGAAGATGACGGACGAGGTGGCGCATCTGGTGCTCGCCGACAACTACAATCAGACGCTGGCTCTCAGCGTCGCGCAAGCGGGCGGGGCGTGGGAGTCGGATGGCTACGGCCGCTTTATGCGGGCGTTGGAACGTGACGGGCGGCTGAACCGTACGGTCGAGGGCTTGCCGTCGACCGAGAACCTGCGCGAGCGCGCAAACCGTAATGAGGGCGTGACGCGGCCGGAGCTTGCGGTGCTGCTCGCTTACGCGAAGCTGCAACTCTTCGAAGAGATCGATCATTCGGGACTGCCGGACGACCCCTTCTACGCCGAAACGCTGAAGCACTACTTCCCGAGCGACGTACGTACGCGGTTCCCGAAAGGGATGGCTGCGCACCGGCTGAAGCGTGAGATTGTCGCGACGTCGTTGACGAACGACATCGTCAATCGCGGTGGGCCGCTCTTCATGCACCGGCTAAAAGAGGCGAGTGCTAGCGAGGCCCCTGCTCTCGCGCGCGCCTACACGATCGCGCTCAACGTGTTCGGCATCGACAAGATTGCCGACGGCATCAATGCGCTGGACAACAAAGTGGCCGCTGCCGTCCAAGTGCGTATGCACGGCAAACTGGCGATGCATCTGCTGCGACAGACGCTCTGGTTCTACCGGCACGTGCCCGCGGCGACGCCCATCGCTGATGCGATCGCGCCCTATGCGCAGGGCGTGAGTAAGCTGCGCGGTACGTTCTCGACGTTGGTGTCGGAAGCTGAAAGCCAGGCGATCATCGACACGATCAACGAACTAAGGGCTGCCGGCGTGCCGGACGAACTGGCGGATGATATCGGCGCACTTTCCGCAATCGGCGCCACGCCGGACATCGCGCGGCTTTCGGGCGAGACGAAGAAGCCGCTCGATATGGTGGCGGGCGCCTATTTTGCGGCGGGGCGGACGATTGGCGTCGACAGGCTGCGGCTTGCGGCTGAACGCATGAATCTGCCCGAGCATTGGGACAGGCTTGCCGTGCGGCGCTTGATCGACGATCTCTTCGGGCACCAACGGACCCTGGCTTCGCGCGCGCTAGCGAATGGAACGAGCGGCGACAATCGTGCGGCTGGCATTGCCGCGGTCGAGGCTTGGGCGGAGACACATCGCGAGCAGGTCGAGCGGGTCGCGACGCTCGTTGCCGACTTGGAGCGATCGGGAACGTTCACGGTGGCCCGGCTGACGTTGGCGGCGGGACAGATTCGCGATCTGTTGAGCGGCTAAGCCAGCTTTAGGACCACCGCGCCTGCGGCCACGATTGCAGCACCGATTAGGCGGCGCGGTCCTGCGCGTTCGCCGAAGAATATGATGCCGATGAGAGCTGCGAACACGACGGACGTTTCGCGGAACGCGCTGACGCCTGCAATCGGCGCGAACGTCATTGCCCAGAGGACGAGGCCGTAGGCCACGAACGACAGTGCGCCACCGATCACGGCGCGCCGCCAGTGCGCGTTCGCGTAGCCGACGTGCCGCGGACCTCGCAACACCAGTGCCATCGCGGTCGTTGTGAGGCCAACCGCGAAGAAGACCCAGCCGTTGTAGGCAAGCGCGCTGCCCGATGCGCGAACGCCGATACCGTCGGAGATGCTGTAGAACGCGATCGAAATCGCGACGGCGCCCGCCAGCAGCGTGCCTTGGCGGTGGGCGCCCGGGCTCATGCCGACGGTCAGGATGCCGACGCTGATGAGAGCGATACCTGCGAGCGACGTCGTCGTTGGGAATTCATTGACGGTTAGAGCGGCGAGCGCTGTGATCATGAGCGGCGGCGTACCGCGTGCGATCGTGTAGACGTGACTGAGCTCGCCCAGTTCGTATGCGCGGGCGAGAAAATAAACGTATGGCAGGTGCAGGACCGCCGTGAGGCATATCCACGGCACGGCCGCTGCATTCAGGGGCGGTGCGAGAAGCGCCACCGTAAGCCCGATCGCGCCCGCAACGGCAAAGAGCAACGCCGCGTCGAGCAGGCGATCGTTGCCTGCCTTGAGGCCCGCGTTCCATGCCGCGTGCAGAACCGCTGCCACCAGCGCTGCGGCTGCTGCTTCCCAGGGGATGGTCATGTCAGGAACGAACAGGGGTGACGCACGTGCACACTGGAGCTTGTGGGTCACAAGCCCGTCAAGGCCCTCGCTTGTCGCGCGGGTTCGCGGGTAAGCTCCGACAACACGCTATTCGGATTTTCACATGAGCGACACCCTGCCCGCCAAGCCGAATTTGCGCGCGCGTTGGACTGCAGTTCCTGACGGCGTGGCGGCGAGCGGCGGCGTTAGCGCTTCACCACTGGGTCAATGGGCGTGGGCGTTCTTCGAAGGCGCGCGCAATCCGCACGTCCTGCTGATCACGATCTACATCTTCGCGCCCTATTTCGCGCATTACTTGGTCGGCAATGCGGTCAAGGGACAGGCGCTGTGGGCCGACTTGAACTCGGCCGCCGGACTGATCATCGCCGTCGTCGCGCCGTTCATGGGCGCGATCGCGGATGCGGGCGGACGGCGCAAGCCTTGGCTCTTCGTGTGGTCGGTGTCGCTTGCCATGACTGCCGGGCTCTTGTGGTACGCGCTGCCGAACGAAGCGGGCCTCTCGTTTGTGGTGATCTGCGGTCTTTTGGTCGCGACGTTCGTCTCTTTCGATTTCACCGCCGTGTTCCACAACGCGATGTTGCCGACATTGGCGACTGAAAAACGGGTCGGCGCATTGTCCGGTCTGGCGCTGGCGCTCGGAAATCTCTCGGGCGTCATACTTCTTGTCTTCATGTTGATCGTCTTCGTGTTGCCTGGTGCCGTCGATTGGCCGTTCGTGCCTGCGAAACCCTGGTTCGGCATCGATCAGGCTGCGCACGAGCCGGAGCGCTTGGTTGGGCCGCTGTTCGTTATTTGGTTCGCGATCTTCGGGCTGCCGCTGTTCTTCTTCACCCCGGATCAGCCCAAGACCAAGCTTGGGCCCATCGCCGCGATCGACCGGGGCGTGAACTCGCTGATCCGCACCGTGCTGAGCCTTCGTCAGTACCGGAACGTCGCGACCTATCTGGTCGCGCGCATGATCTACAACGACGGCAACAACGCGATCCTGATCTTCGGCGGTATTTACGCCGCTACGACGTTCTCGTGGGGGCCGCTCGACATGCTCGTCTATGGCGTGATCTTGAGCATATTCGCGACGTTCGGTGGCGTGTTCGGCGGCTGGCTCGATCAAACGTTCGGATCGCAGCGCGGCGTGATGATCTCGGTCGGCGGGACGATGATCGGGCTTATTCTATCGCTCTCGATGCGGCCGGACCGCATCTTGTACTTCATCCCGTACGACACGACGCTGCCGCCGGTGCACGGCCTTCCGTTCTTCAACACGTGGCCCGAAATTATCTACGTCATCATCGTGATCATCATCGCGATCTTCATTACGGCCTCCTACGCGAACAGCCGCACAATGCTCGCTCGCATCGCGCCGGCGTCCAAGATGACGGAGTTCTTTGGGCTCTATGCCCTGTCGGGTACCGCGACGGCGTTTCTGGCGCCGTTCGTCGTGGCGCGCGCGACGGAGTGGTCGCAGAGCCAGGCGATTGGCCTGGCGTCGATCTTGCTACTGCTCGCAGTCGGCTTCGCGATGATGCTGTTGGTGAAGAACGAGCGCGCAACTGTAGCCGACTGAGCCGTCAGTGCCTGAAATGGCGCATGCCGGTGAAGACCATGGCGAGGTTGCGCTCGTCGGCGGCGGCGATGACTTCTTCGTCGCGCATCGAGCCGCCGGGTTGGATGACGGCGGTGGCGCCCGCTTCGGCGGCGGCGATGAGGCCGTCAGCGAACGGGAAGAATGCGTCGGAGGCTACGACCGAACCCTTCGCTAAGGACTCGCTCAAGCCCGCAGCTTTCGCCGCTTCTTGCGCTTTCCAGGCGGCGATACGGGCCGAGTCGATGCGGCTCATCTGGCCGGCGCCGACGCCGACGGTGGCGCCGTCTTTCGCGTAGACGATCGTGTTCGATTTCACGTGCTTGGCCACACGGAACGCGAAGAGCAGGTCGGCGAGTTCGCGGTCTGTCGGTTTGCGCTTGGTGACGACGCGCAGTTCTTTCTCGGTGATCCGTCCGTTGTCGCGCGATTGCAGCAGGAAGCCGCCCGAGACCTTGCGTACGTCGATGCCGGGGGTCGCTGGATTGGGTACGCCACCAGCCAGGAGCAGGCGCAAATTCTTCTTCGTTGAGAGGATTCGACGAGCGTCGTCATCGGCATCGGGCGCGATGATCACTTCCGTGAAGATCTTCGCGAGATCTGTCG